>NZ_JAAHHE010000049.1:0-36237 GCF_010692525.1 Moorena sp. SIO3B2 | reverse complement strand
CACCGGAACAGGGAGTAGGGAATATGGCATCAAAATTATCTCAATTCCTACACGGATTGCTATTTCCCCTAATGCTCAAAACTAAATTCACAGAATACTAGGATTGCGCTCACAATCCCTAATTTGATTTAACTAATATTAGTTAAATAATACTACTTAACTAATTTGAATTAACTGTCCATCACCATGAAACTGAATACACCAGCACTTGGAATAAGAGCAAATTGGCTCGAGAAGTGGATGCCGATCGGCTTAATTTTACTAGTCGCTACTGGGTTGTACATCTATCAACTCGGCACAGAGAGCTTATGGTACGATGAACTATTTAGCATTAACAAAACCCAGAGTGGGATATCACTGCCTCCCAAGAATCTGACACGTCCCTTTTATTTCATGATTCTCTACATTTGGATGCAGTTTAGCACTAGCACCGTTTGGTTGCGTGGGCTATCTGTGATTTTTGGACTAGGCAGTATCTTCCTAATCTACCTGCTGGGTCGTCGCTTAGCAGGAAAGCCAGTTGGCTTGATTGCCGCCCTCTTACTAACCCTCTCACCTCTGTTTATCAACCATGCCCAAGAGGTAAGGATGTACACCCTAATCCCCTTCTTAAGTTTAGGGGGTACCTTGGCTCTAGCTCATGCCCTTGAAAATCCCAGGTTTGCTGCCATCAACTGGTGGGCTGTGGCCAGGTTTCTAGCCCTGGTGACTACTCCCGTTAGTGTGACCTTGTTTGTGCCAGATCTGGTATTAATTGGATGGCAGTTCCGTAATCAAAAGCGCCGATTATTTGCCTTTGGAATCAGGCTGCTGCTGATTGGGAGTTGTTGGCTTCCTTTGGTATCAGCAGTTAATGAGTCTTCCACTAAATTCCTCAAAGGTTGGGTTACACAGTACCCAAAACCCAACATTATCTTAATTATCTCTGAAGTCACCCACTTGACAGCTTTTTGGCCATTGAGACACTTACTAGGGTCAGGCATCAGTGCCAACGACCTGATGAAACAGCTCAATCAGCAGTCTATCATGGACTGGCTTGTAGAGCATGTGTTAACGTCAAATCTTGTACCTTTGCTATATTACATGGCATATACAGCCATGGCAATCGGCTTGCTTGCGATCGCTCTATTGAGCAGGCACCCCTCAACAAAACTCTGGTGGATTAAAGTGTGGGCATTATTACCTGCCGGATCTATCTTATTGATATCCTATGTTTCCAGTTCCATATGGAAAGCTCGCTATCTACTAATTGTATCCCCCTATTTCTTAATTCTTCTAGCAGCAGGCTTGATGAAAGTTTGGCGTTGGCAACGTCAGGTAGCTGTTTTAGTAACTCTGCTCTACGCTATAGCAGTGGGTAGTGGTCTAGTGCATTACTACACAACCTTGTATCGTGTAGCAGGTGGTGCGCCAACTTGAGATTTTATTTATATAGTTCATTTTGTCTATACATCGTTTACTATTACCATTAATAGGTGGCATCCTGATGGGACTGACACCATCACCAACAGAAGCTTGGCCCCTAGCGTGGATTGCCCTAGTGCCTCTATGGTTCATAGTAGTCAGGGGTCAGAGTATTCGTGGCAATGCTTTATCTGGTCTGATCTGGGGTATCGGTTATCATGGCTTAGCTCTATCTTGGATTACTGGTATTCACCCGATGGACTGGATGGGGGTACCATGGCTAGCTAGTATTGCGATCGCATTATTCTGCTGGATATTCATTACCCTGTGGGGAGCACTCCTAGTAGCTGTCTGGGCCATAGGAATCTCTATAACTCAATCAATTACAGCAAGTTTCGCCCCCCTAGCCCCCCAACTTTGCGGTGCGACCCGTGGCGAATTTAATTCGCCAACGGAAAGCGCACTGGAGGGGGAAATTGAGTTAAAGTCCCCCAGAATTGGGGGATTTAGGGGGCTTGCAGCTAAAGGTAGTGAGGTCAATTCATCTGAAAACCGCTGTAAATTCCCATCCACCAAAGCTACACAACAACGTGATCTAAATCCTGATCTAAATCGTGATCTAAATCTCCCTACCCCCACTCAAAACTATGTTCTTTTAACCTCCTGCTTGCGGGTTCTAATCGGTACAGGCTTGTGGTGTGGCATAGAAACCCTGCGGAGTATGAGTCCCCTGTACTGGTCTTCCTTATCCTATACCCAAAGTCCCCATAACCTGATAATTTTGCACCTCGGTCAATTATCCGGTCCAATAACAGTTACAGCAGCTATTGTCGCCGTCAATGGTTTAATAGCTGAAAGCGCATTAAAGGTTAGTAGTTTTAAAGTTAGCAGGTTGAACGTTGGCAGGTTGAACGTTGAAAGTGATCACAACAACCTACCCTACGGTAACGCCAAGGGCGAACAATATTCGACTCCTAAAAACCTCCAACATTCAACCCTTTTGGGTATAGCAATCGGATTATTAATCAGCTTACATCTGCTGGGATGGTTACTGTATAGTAAACCGATTGAGCAATCAAAGGATTCTGCTATTAAAGTCGGTATTATTCAAGGAAACATCCCCAATGAAATCAAACTTTACTCCGCTGGCTGGCAGCGTGCTATAAAAGGTTACACTACTGGATACCAGACATTGGCAGATCAAAAGGTAGACGCAGTGCTAACTCCTGAAACTGCCTTACCTTTTCTTTGGGAAGAACAGGTTCGCACTCGTAGTTCTTTCTACTCAGCAATATTAGATAAAGGGGTATTAGTTTGGGTAGGAGGCTATGGGCAAATCGGGCGTAGCCTTACCAATAGTTTGTTTACTGTCACCGGTACTGGTGAGACCTTCAGCCGTTACGATAAGGTCAAATTAGTGCCCTTAGGAGAATATATTCCTTTTGAAGAATTCCTAGGACGTTTAATTGACCGATTATCCCCTCTTGATGCTCACTTAGCCGCAGGTAAACCTGACCAATTATTAGAAACGCCCTTTGGTCAAGCGGTGGTAGGAATTTGTTATGAGTCAGCTTTTGCCGAGCACTTCCGCTATCAAGCTGCCGCTGGTGGGCAGTTTATTATCACTGCATCCAATAATGCCCATTACAGTAATACTATGCCTGCCCAGCACCATGCTCAAGATGTAATGCGCTCCATTGAAACAGATAGGTGGACAGTTAGAGCAACCAATACCGGCTATTCCGGTATTGTAGACCCCCATGGCAAAACAGTATGGCTATCGGGGATTAATACCTATGAGTTGCACGCAGATACGATTTATCGACGACAAACTCAGACGTTGTATGTGCAGTGGGGGAATTGGTTGACTCCGGTGTTATTAGGGTTAGGGGGAATTGGTTGGTTGGTGTTGGGTTGGTTTGGAGTTAGTGTTGGGTTGGAGTAGCTCACCCCTGAACCGACTAACCTACCCGACAAGGGACGCCAAAGGCGAACAACCGACTAACCCTCAATCCTAAATACTACAAAATTCCCGAACTGCTGCCCAAATCAACGCCATCACGTCCCGCAAACCATGTTCGCGTAGCGGCTCCAAAGGAGCATCGCTATGCAATTCAATCAATTCCACCCAAGGGCGGGTACTGGCATAATCACGACTCGCCATGATAGGAATCACCTCATCATCGCACCCATGTAAAATCCGAGTAGGTACTTGTCGCCCTAGCTCCAAACCCTCATAATGACGGGCATCTTCTACAAACTGGTAGTGCAAGGGCAGCGTTCGCTGTTCTCGATAATGGTAAATATCTAGATATCCCTCGTTCCGCCACTGATAGAGCTGTTCTGCTTCTAATTTGGGCAACCAATGGCCAAGGAAGCCAAATGCTGGTGCTAGTAGAACCAATCTTTTGATTTGTGGATTGTTTTGTGCTAAGTGTGCAGCGGTAAAAGCACCCAAACTAGAGCCGATTAACGTGACTGGTGTTCCATCTAAGGGCAGTAATGCTGCCACTTGACTAATCTGGCGACTTATTGTTAAATGATTAAAGTCATCTTGATTAAGGTCAGGAATGGTTAGAGAGACATTGAGGCGAGCAAAAGCTTTTTGTAGATACACCGCCTTGGCTGACTCAGGGCTAGAGGCAAAACCGTGTAGATAAATAAATCTCAAAATCCTTGTCCTTTGTGGTTCTCCCTAATCTGATAGAAGGTTTTGCTGGCGGCGCTGTCTCATGAATTGAGCAAACTGGATGCGTTGTTCAGGAGTCATCACCTCTCGCATCTGCAACATACTCTCAAGGTGTAACTTTCCTAGCTGCTGGTTCAATAGTTGAACCTGTTGGTATTGAGTGCGGATAGTTTGTGTGTCAGCTGTACCCACCATCAACTCACCTAATTTATGCTTCGCTTGACTCACTTGCTGGCGAAGATCTATAATGGATTCTTCATACTCCAGCTTAATGGCTTTCAGCTGCTGCCTTTGCACCTGGTTAAGATTGAGTTGCCTCATTAACCTACTATGCCTACTCGATTTTGGGTGTTGTTGACCCTCGGGGCTGGGAATCAATTGAGAGGTTACAGGGTTGGAATTAGCTACAGCAGTGCAGCCAGTCAGGGTAACCATGAGAATTGACAAAACATAACCTGGACGTAACAGCATGGAAGTTACCTATAAATGTCTTTAATTTAAAGTTTGTAAGAAATATTGAAGGTTGTTCCCGTAGCGTGGCCGAAAGGCCAAGGTTGAAAGTTGAAAGTTGAAAGTTGAAAGTTGAAAGTTGAAAGTTGAAAGTTGAAGGTGGGTTGAAGGTTGAAGGTTGAAGGTTGAAGGTTGAAGGTTGAAGGTTGAAGGTTGAAGGTTGAAGGTTGAAGGTTGAAGGCTGAAGGTGGGTTGAAGGTTGAAGGTGGGTTGAAGGTTGAAGGTGGGTTGAAGGTTGAAGGTGGGTTGAAGGTTGAAGGGAAAAAAAACACTTTTCCCTTGCCATAGCCTAGGCTAGAGCAAACCTTTTGACAGGTCAAACCTTATCCTCTATAGGTGATCCTGAGGTGATGGTTCCTACTATTTCATTTATTGTCCAGTATTGGCTAAGATCATCCAATCAGCTGGTGGAGTATGAATGACATTGCTCACCGATGTCTCTCCCACAACTCCATGCCAATTTTTCTCTAAGAAAGCTTCTAGAGTGGTTAAATTGTGGGTGCGGTAACCACTCCAAGCCATCAGTAAACCAACAGCGATCGCTGAGGGAAGCAACCAAAGCTCTGGTTTACGAGTAGGCGGTGGGGATTTAGCGATCGCATTGATAACTCGTTCCTCCAAGTCAAATGCTGCTGGTGGAGGACTAGGTCGATGTTGGCGCAGAAATGCTTGCCATTGTTGGTCATCAGGTTGAAACTGAGTCATGGCATCTCTCCTTGTTGTTGGATGATATATTTCCGTAGGGAAGTTCGAGCGTGGAAAAGACGAGACTTAACCGTTCCGAGAGCTATGCCCAAAATTTTAGCAACTTCCTTTTGTGGCAAATCCTCTAAATCATGTAGCACCAGCACAGCACGATGGTTCAAGCTCAGCTGTTGCATACCTTGTTGAATAATGTCCTGATAGTGCAACTGCATCAGATCAGGAGTGTAGGAGGATTTGGCATTTTTGAGGGGTAGATCAGCTGTGTCCTCTGGAAGTTGAAGGTTGAAGGCACGTTGCCGTTGCAATTTGCCCCGCTGATCCGATGCCACATTCCAGCAGATGCGGTAAAGCCAGGTGGAGAACTGTGAAGGTTGCCGTAGTTTTGGTAAGCCTTTCCAAACTCGTAGGAACACCTCTTGTACTAAATCATCAAGAGCATAAGCACCACATAGCTGATAGATAGTTGACCTGACGCGCTGCTGATAGCGTCGGTATAGTTGGCGAAAACTCTGCTGGTTCCCCTGTTGGCACTGCAATACCAACTCTGTGTCTGTGCTGGTTGTTTTTGCAGCAGCAGAATCTTCTTTGGAAGCCTGGGCTGATCTGACTGACAACTCTGGGTTCTCCCTCACCGCTTTGTTTTCCGATGTTATTTAGACTCACTGGCCAACAGAATGGTTCAATCTGGTAAAAGTTTAGCCAGAAATGGAGCCAGCGGGGGTAGGGTGACCGTAAGCATTCAGCTATCAGCGTGTCGCGTATCAGCTAATGCCCACGCTACACCGAACAGCCAAAGGCCTGTGGCCACGCTACACCGAACACTTTATGCCCATAGCGCACGCTGTCTTGATCCAAAGCGCGAGTGGGGGAAACCCCCGTGAGGCCACTGCATCGCTACTGTTCGCGCAGCACCTCAAGTAGCGCAATCGGTGTTTTTGAATAAAATAAGCTGACGGCTGATGGCTGACGGCTGATGGCTGACGGCTGACCGGGTTTGGGTTAAGTCAGAAG
Organism: Moorena sp. SIO3B2; assembly: GCF_010692525.1. Taxonomy (NCBI): domain Bacteria; kingdom Bacillati; phylum Cyanobacteriota; class Cyanophyceae; order Coleofasciculales; family Coleofasciculaceae; genus Moorena; species Moorena sp. SIO3B2. The sequence goes on along the minus strand of NZ_JAAHHE010000049.1, from coordinate 29,918 downwards.
ATAGAAGACTCAACAGCTCTAGGGATTGCTGGTCTTACTGACACAACAATCGGTCGCAAAACCCTACCCCCGTTGGCCCGATACCCGACACCCGGTCAGCCCCTTAACTTTCTTATGTTCACAAGAATCACGGAAAATTTGCATATATTTACCAACTCTTTAATGTCGAGTGACTTTTGATATGATTAAATTTTATTAGTATTTCCATATATAGGTTGCATCTAACCGATGGCAGGGTTGGTAGCTAATTCGCACCAATACCAAAAATTATTTTATTGTGCAATCTACCTAGGGGGAGCCCCTGAAGAACTTATGGAGTCTAGAAGTTCTATAGATCTCGATCTTAGCCAATACAAACTGCTATTGAAACGTCGTTGGCTGCCAGCAGTTGCTATTTTCCTATTTACAGTTATCTCAGCTGCCTGGTCTACCTTGTTTCTCAAGCCTTCCTATGAAGCTGAAGGAAAACTACTGTTTAAGATAGACCGAACCGCTTTCTTGACTGGGTTGGGGGAGGAAATTGACCAGTTACGCCCTCTGGTTGATGCCCAGAACCCTCTGAGTACTGAAGTTGAGGTGATTTACTCCCACCCGCTTCTGCAACAGATCATTGATCAACTCAACCTCACTGATAACGAAGGTCTACCTTTGCAACCGGAAGCCCTCAAAAGAAAGCTCACTGTCAAAATTGTGGGTGGCACCGATGTGGTTAGGCTTTCCTACAAGGGTAAGAACTCAGAAAAAGGGGCTGCGGTGATCAATCAATTAATGAGGCTTTATATAGAGAATCAGATCCTATCCAAAAAGTCGGAAGCAGCAAAAGCCCGTGAGTTTATTACTAACCAACTTCCTCAAAGTGAAGCCAATGTCAGGCAAGCAGAAGCTGCTCTACGGCAATTTAAGGAACGCAATCAGGTTGTATCCCTCACAGAAGAAGCCCGGTCTTTGGTAGCGGTGATGGCTGACTTAGACAGCCAAATTACTACAGTTCAAGCTCAACTTGAAGAAGCCAATGCCCAAGCTGCTGGCTTGAGAAACCAGGTCGGTCTTAATCCCCAGCAAGCAATTGCTATCAGTGCTCTGAGTCAGTCTACTTCAGTACAGGGCGTACTCCAAGAACTGCAAGAGGTTGAGCGGCAATTAGCGGTTTCGAAAAATCGTTACGGTAAAAATCACCCGATCATGATTCGGCTCACCAAGCAGCAACGCTCCCTCAGAGGTCATTTACAACAGCAGATTAATCAAATACTAGGCTCTCAAAGTCTGGCTGGTACTCAGATACAAATTACTCAAGGGCTTTTAGAAGTTGACCAGCTCAAACAAAAACTGATTAACGATTTTATTGAATCAGAAGTCAAACGTCAAAGTTTAGCAGAAGGATTATCAACTCTTGCTAAGGCTAGAATTGCCTATGAACAACGGGTAAATGTTCTTCCTCGGTTGGAGCAAACTCAGCAGCAGCTCGAACAACGAGTCCAAGCTGCCCGCTTGACCTATGAAACCCTGTTGAAAAATCTCAATGAATTAAAGGTCGCAGAAAACCAAGATACCGCTAATGCTCGCATCATTGAGCCAGCAATAGTCCCTAAAAAGCCCTTAGGTGATAAGAAAATAAAGGTGTTGGCTCTAGGGGTGATGTTGGGGGTCACACTGGCCACGACTGCTGTCTTGCTCTTGGAAATGAGAGACCGCTCTATAAAAACTCTCAAAGAAGTCAAGCAGTTGTTAAGATATCCTGTGCTAGGGGTGATTCCAGTTTTCAAGCACAAGAAGCTCTCCCGTCGTCGGGATGACCTATTTTTCGGAGGGGAATTGCCCGTAACAGAGCAGCCTCATTCCATGGTGAGTGAAGTCTACCGAATGATTCAAGCGAATCTGAAATTTCTCAGGTCTGATCACCCACTTAAAGTTATTGTAGTCACTAGCTCCGTTTCCAAGGAAGGCAAATCTACGGTATCAGCAAACTTGGCCGCTGCTATGGCTCAACTGGGGCGTCGGGTTTTGCTGATTGATTCCGATATGCGTCACCCCTGTCAGCATTATATTTGGCAAGTAATGAATGTGGCTGGTTTGAGCCAGGTACTGATTGGTGAAGTGCCTCTAGAGCTTGCCATCTGTAAAGCCATGGAAAATCTTGATGTTCTCACCGCTGGGGTAATGCCTCCTAATCCTTTGGCACTCCTGGATTCAAAGCAAATGGCTTCCCTGATTCAGGAATGTTCAACCCAATATGACTTTGTGATTATTGATGCCCCACCCTTACTTCTGACTGCTGATGCCCTTTGCTTAAGTCCAATGACTGATGGCATGTTGTTGGTGGCTCGACCAGGTGTGCTGGATTTCGCTAATGCTAATGTGGCTAAACAAATGTTAGATAGTTCCGGTCAGACGGTTTTGGGTTTGGTGGCTAATGGTGTCATTCAAAAAGATGAATCCATTGGTTACTTTTACCAGTCACAGGAATACTTCCATTATGGCTCAGTAAGAAGATTGGTACAGCGTCAAGCCCAGACTAAAAAAACCTCGAATGTTTCCCGGAGATGATTCAAAACTATGAATTATGACTACTCGCTATTCCCTAGAAGCAAACACTATAAATTAAGGATTTAATCCCCGGGATTATTCCAGTCTATAAATAGAAGAAACCAAGATTTTTTTATTAATTACTAAATAACGAATTAAATTATGATATGAATATAGTGATAAATTAAGCATTATTAATAATATATCAAATCCGGTTAATCAATTTCCCAACAAAATATAGCACTACGCATTCAGTTTAGGACATTCCTAAACTCCGAAACTTAGTCATAGTTTACTTTTAGGTGCGACCCGTGGCGAATTTAATTCGCCGAACGCGCCCCGCGTCTCCTACGGAGAACGGAAAGCGCACCTTTGACTTCTGACTTCTAAATTCTGACTTGCCCGTAGCGCTATAGGATGTTTGGGAATAGGTAATTACTAATCGGTAATCCTAAACTAGATAATCATCAACTACCAATTTACCGATTAATCATATGATGATTATTCAAGCCGAGATTCTCTTATGGATTAGCTTTACTTTTATCTAAAAAACTACATAAAAGTTATCTAAAAACTACGATGAAAACCCCTGTAATTGCTATTGGACTGGATGCAGCTGACCCGCTATTGTTGGAGAATTGGATGTCCCAAGGACATCTGAAGACCCTCAACAAAATACGGCAACAAGGAATCTATGGTCGCCTGAACAATACCGTTAACTACAACAAGAAGACAGTTGAATTTTCCTCCACTGAACCCTTGTGGGTGATGTTTTCTACCGGTTGTTTACCAGATAAAACCGGTTTTTGGGATACGATAAAATTTTATCCAGACACTTATAAATTAGTCTGCGACAAAATTTATAGTGGATACGATTATAAAGAATATAATCCCTTTTATGCCTTAGGGTATGACTACCGGGTTGCTGCCTTTGATGTACCAGTATCAGCACTTTCAGATCAAATTAATGGCTTACAAATTTTGGGTTGGGGGGGACATTATCCCTTTGTGCCAAGCCATTCCCAACCGCCGGAATTATTGCCGAATATTATTGCCCAATACGGCAAAAACCCAGTGCTCCATAAAGATAATGGTCGCTGGTGGGATCCAGTTTATTTTAAATGGATTCAGGAAGCTCTAAAAACAAGTATCTCCACCCGCTCAGAGATTTGTCGGGATTTACTTCAGCGTGAACAGTGGGACTTGTTCGTGACCGCTTTCGGTGAAACTCACAGTGCTGGTCATGACCTGTGGGATCGCAGCCAACCAGATCACCAGCTCTACCCTTACCAGAGCAAAAAGAATGGTAAGGGTGGAGACCCGATGCTGAAAATCTTTGAAGCGGTGGATGATGCGATCGCAAAAATTATCGCTGCTGCCCCTAAAGATGCCTATATCTTGTGTTTCGCAGTTCATGGCATGGCTGCCAATGTTACCGACTTGATGAGCATGATGTTCCTGCCAGAATTGGTCTATCGGTATAACTTCCCTGGCAAATATGCCATTACTCCCAGCAAAATCGGAGTCACTCCCCCACCACCAATTACTCGTCCAATCCGCAACTCTTGGCCAGGGGAAGTATGGCGACAGATTTATGAACCCAATCCCATTAAGCAGTTGTTCAACACCTGGACCCATAAAGCCTTTTTACAATCTGGGCAGCACGGTTTACTCTCTCCTTATCCCCTCATGAAGCACAGAGTGCAATTGGGTTGGATGCCAGCTACTCTATATACTCCCCTGTGGCCGAAGATGAAAGCCTTTGCTTTACCCGCCTTTGCTGATGGACATATTCGCATCAACCTCAAAGGACGGGAACGAGATGGTATTGTTGAGCTTTCCGAGTATGATGCTCTGTGCGATAACCTAACAGACTTCCTTTATCGCCTTACCGATGGCAGGACAGGAGAACCATTAGTTAAACAAGTAGTGCGCACCCGTAACGTAGCCACAGATGATAACCCCAAACTGCCAGATGCTGACTTAGTAGTCGTATGGCACGAGTGTCCCACAGATGTAGTAGATAGTCCTGATGTGGGACGCATTGGTCCAATTACCTATAATCGTCCTGGTGGTCACCGAGCCAGAGGCTTTTTGATGGCAAGCGGACCAGGAATAACCCCAGGTTCTAGTTTGCCAGAGGCTCATCCTGTAGATATAGCCCCAACCATCTTGAGGTTGATGGGAGCACCGATTCCCGACTACTTTGATGGCAAATCTCTACTTAGTCCAACTTTATCCATCTCAGCCTGACATATAAATCAACCCTAGGGATAGGGTTTAATTTCCCTATCTGGGTAATTCCTGAGCCTCTTAGATTCAGCAGGGTTAAGAGTGTAGATGCACTCTTAGCTGGCCAGATAATACTAACTTGAAACAATGTCATCCATTTCATTCATTGCCTTAGTTCGCAACTATAGGATTAACCCATGTGAATCAGACAATTGCAGATTTAGATCAGGTTTTGTATACAGGTTATCTATGCACTAACACAATTTTTGCCTAAAGTCAGCTTTTGTAGAAAATAATCACTGCTTAATATCAAGTTCAGGAGTATGTTCACGAGCATTAGTACTCTTAGGTTAGGGTTTACCCAAAACCTGTGAAGTCAAGCAATATCAGAGTGTTGAAATTCCATAATTGCGCCGCACCTTGCCTATTCCTTAACCAGCAAGCTTGCTACGGTTATATTAGTACTTTTATTATACCACAAAGACGCCTCCAAACATGATATATGTTCTGAAGTAGTAAATTTTTGCATATAACATTATGACTACAATATTAAACCTATAATTTTTCACTATAAACCAGGGTTCATGAGAAAAATTTTGGCATTTTTTGAACCGATTTTCACTACTGTTTCCTTGGTGCTCTATTCAGGAGGAGTACTCACTGTAATTTTATCAGGAGGCAGAAGTGAGGGGGATGTCATACAAGAATTTGATTCCTCCCTCAGTAGATTGCTGTTCGTATTAATTTATCTCGTTACCTTTTTCCTCCTAACACTACGGTGGAAAAAGGTACTTTATGTCCTCAGTAAAGATAGGTGGCTGAGTCTGTTGGTGGGGATAGCAGTAGTATCTGTTTTCTGGTCTTCTGAACCAACAACGACTATCAACCGTGCTGTTGCCCTAATTGGCACAACCTTGTTTGGTGTTTACCTCGCCAGTCGCTACACCATGAAAGAACAGCTAGAAATGCTGGGTTGGGCGTTCGGAGTAGCAATATTGCTCAGTTTTCTGTTTATTGTGGCTCTGCCGAAATACGGGATTATGGGGGGAGTTCATGCTGGAACTTGGCGAGGAATCTACGTCCATAAAAATGTTCTTGGCAAAGTAATGGTGCCCAGTGCAGTCGTATTTTTGCTCCTAGCTATTCGGGGCAAAAAAAATAATTTACTGTTGTGGGGGGGGTTTGGCTTTGCCGTAATTCTTTTACTATTTACAACTTCAAAAACTGCACTGGTTAGTCTTATAATTATGTTCTTATCTCTATATCTATACCGGATGTTACGGTGGCGATATTACTTACTGATTCCGGCTATATTTGCCATGACAACATTCGGAGGCAGCGTCTTAATCTGGTTGCTAGATAATGCAGACGCTTTGCTAGGTGCAATCGGTAAAGATGCTACCTTAACCGGTCGTACAAAGCTATGGCCCTTCGTGTTGGACATGATTGAGAAACAGCCGTGGTTCGGTTATGGCTATGGTTCATTCTGGAATGGCTTGAATGGTGAATCTGCCTATGTCTGGCGTGCAGTATTGTGGCCAGCTCCCAACGCCCACAACGGCTTGCTCGACCTATGGCTAGCTTTAGGAATCTTGGGAGTATTAATCTACCTAATTGGATTTAGTTTTAGTTTACTAAGAGCTATTGCTTGGCTTCGTGTAAGTAAAACATCAGAGAATCTCTGGCCATTATTGTTATTAACCTATACCGTGTTAGCCAATATCACAGAGACATCAGTGATGATACAAAACAATATCTTTTGGGTGCTATACACATCTGTAGCTCTTTCGGTGCTTATTCCATTAGAGCGACAACAAAACCTATTGAAATGAACGAAAACTTTCAGTTATTAGTCAGCATTGTCATCAACAACTACAATTATGGTCAGTTTCTACCTCAAGCGATTGACAGTAGCCTGAGTCAGACTTATCCAAATACAGAAGTAATTGTGGTGGATGATGAGTCCACTGACAACTCTCAGGAGATTATCACTAGCTACGGTGACCAAATTATTCCTATCCTCAAGAAAAATGGTGGGCAAGCATCGGCGCTCAATGCCGGTTTTTATGTCAGCCGTGGGGAGATTGTAATTTTTTTAGATGCTGATGATTACTTATTCCCTAATGCGGTGTCCGAAGTGGTCGCCGTTTGGAAACCAGGGGTAGTCCAGGTGCAATATCGTTTAGAGTTGGTCAATGCCCTTAGTGAATTTATTGGTATCCATCCAGCTCCAGACATAACATTTGATAGTGGCACCGTTTGGCCAATTTTGTTGGAGAAGGGAAAGTACAGCAGTACTGTAACCAGTGGCAATAGTTTTGCACGGTCAGCACTAGCTCAAATTTTTCCTATACCCGAATCTGATTTTACCATAGCTGCTGATGGTTATCTAGTCACCCTGAACCCATTTTATGGGCAAGTGGTATCGATTGAAAAACCCCTTGGGGCATACCGACAACATGGGAAGAATTTGTGGGCTTTTTCTAAGGGAACCATTCCCATTGAACGGTTTCGTCGGTCTATCAACCATGATTTTATCAAGTATAACTATTTAGTAAGCAAGGCGACTGAGTTCGGCTATCACGTATGCCCGGATTTGAGCTTTCGTGACCCCAATCATTTGATTCACCGTATCGCTTCTTTACGACTAGATCCTCACCATCATCCTTTTGCTTCTGATTCCCCTGTAGTCTTAGCTTACAAAGGATATTGCTCAATCTGGAAATATTCTAAATTTAATTGGAAAAAGAAGCTACTCTGGAGTCATTGGTTCCTGTGGGTAGGACTAATGCCCTATAGTCTTGTAAAACCAGTAATTTATTGGCCCCTTAGTTCAGCATCTCGTCCTAAAATTATTCTCTGGCTAGCAAAAATAATCCGCAGAGTTATACGCATCTTGACTTATCAACAAGTTACGGATTAACTCCTCAGGGTAAACGCATCGAAATTTGTATCAAAACTTACAGTTAAAAAGTAAACAATAGTATCAAAAATCTAGAATCACCCTGGTTATTATCAATAAGCCCAATTTCTTCTCAATTATTGGCCGTGTTATCCAAGGTCGATTTGAGAGTACTCTACATTCTGGTTGCGTACGCAAATCCGACTTTGATTTTTGTTCAAAGTCAACGAATTTTCCGCTGACTTTGAACAAAAAAACTGATTTAGGATGGGATTTATGGGAATTTACCCAAAAAATTGAGTTAATGATATTTTTGTCTGTTACCATTTATACCAAATTAGATGCGTTTACCCTGATTAACTCCTGGTTAATATATCTTAAATAATTGGTAGGAGCTGGGTAGTAATAATTACCCAAAAGTATACTAGTTAATAGTCTTATATAATAAGGTCATGATTTCTTACTCAAATTATTCTCTAGTTAGGGAAAATAATCCGTATTAATACCTAAATTTGCGTAGAGATAATCAGCTAAATTACTTAGGATAATCAGCAATATAGTCAATTGTTTTATAGATTTTAATCTAGGTATAATTAACAACGGCGAAATAGCAGTTCGATATTACGAGACAGTTTTTAGTGACTTTACCGAACTTTTTAATCATTGGAGCCCAAAAGGCTGGAACTACCTGGTTAGCCCATAATCTCAGGGAACATCCTGAGGTATTTATACCTGGAAATGAGATTCATTACTTTAATAAGACCTATAATCTCAATCAAGGTATTGAATGGTATAAAAACCATTTTGCTGATGTTAATGGAGAAAAAGTTATTGGAGAAAAAACTCCTAATTACTTATGGATCGATCCATTGCCTGATGCCCAGGGTAAAGTCTACTATGACCCCCTCGAAGAAATTCCCTATTCCCATCGGCTGATCTACGAAACATTGCCTGAAGCAAAGCTTATTGTAGTCCTAAGAAATCCAGTTGAACGAGCCATTGCTGCTATAAATCACTTTATCAAAAATGGAGCTATATCTCTCAATGATGACCTTGATGAACTATTAGTTGGTGATCAACAACCCCTAGTTGAGCGCTATGGCATCATCGACATGGGACGATATTATCGCCAACTGCAAGGCTACTATGACTACTTCGATCCTAAGCAAATGCTAATTCTAGTCTTTGAAGAAGACATTGCTCAAAACTCAGACGATTCTCTGAAAAAAGTTTGTGAATTCCTTGAGATAGATTCTTCCTTTGATTTTAGTAAAAAGTCTAAAAAAGTCCATAAAAGCACTAGTTCACCAATTGCTCGTTATCTCGGAACCCGTTTCCCATTTATGCGTGGCTTGATTAATCGTGTTGATCAGCGCTTACCCTTACAACACCAAAAGCTTCGACCCAGTCCATCAGCGATTCAAAAACTCTACACTATCTATGCCAATGACAATCAAAAGCTCTTCAAATTATTAAGGCGGGAGATATCGGCATGGCACAGCAAAGAATTAGTGGGATTAAGCAGCTAGTCAGCCTAAGGGTGAGGATAATAAAAAATTAGCCATATAAGTAGGGATAAATCAGATAATATATAAGTTGCCTTCAGAGATATTATGATGCTAACTTTTAGAGTAATATCTTCGATGGCAACTTGGTATAAGTCATACCAATAATTCGCTGATTGTCTTCTTAGTCTGGGTAATCAGAGATGATTTTCGATCAGTTACCAACTTGGCAGATAATCCTGGCAGCAAAAAGGTATGATCCAAACTACTTGATATGAATTTTCAATCCCTCAAATCCAGGCTCATTGGCATATTTCAGAAATCCCTAGTACGTAACACCTTGTGGATGCTATTGGCTAAATTTCTGAAGATGATTGTCCAAGCGGCCTATTTCGTGATTATTGCTCGTACCCTCGGTGCTCAACAGTATGGTCTGTTTGCTAGTTTGACGGCTTTAGCGGCGATTATATCACCTTTTGCTACCTGGGGTAGTGGAGATGTTTTAATTAAAAATGTCTCTAGAAACCGAGCCTTATTCAAGGAATACTGGGGCAATGCGCTGTTGATGGTTTTTACCTCTAGTTTGGTGCTAATTGCCTTAGTTATGCTTATAGCTCCAGCTATTTTACCTCAAGGAACGTCGCCCCTGCTAATATTTTTGGTATTTTTGTCTGACTTACTCTTTTTGAAAATTTTAGCCACCGCTGGTCAGGCATTTATCGCGGTCAGTCAGCTTAAGCACACCGCCCAGATTCATTTTTTACTCAGTCTAAAAAACTTAGTGGCAACACTTTGTTTTGTCAGCTTCTTTCAGACATCAGATATTGTAGTTTGGGCAGCTTTATATCTGGCTAGTACAGCAATAGCAGCTGGGGTTGGATTTCTGATGGTACATCGGATGTTAGGAACTCCTAAATTGGCAATATCAAAGATCAAGCCGGAGATGCTTCAGGGATTCTACTTTTCTGTCAACCTTTGTGCTGAAACGGTTAACAACAATGTAGATAAAACCATGCTGGCGCGTCTTTCTACATTACAAGCTACAGGTATATATGCTGCTGCATACCGTTTAATTGATGTGGCATTTGTCCCTGTACAATCTCTGTTAGCCGCTTCCTATGCCAAGTTTTTTCAGAAGGGAGCCGCTGGCATCCGGGGAAGTCTCAATCTGGCCAAGCGTCTATCACCAATTGCTGGTATGTACGGAATAGCTGCTGGTATCGGGTTGTTTATCTCGGCTCCAATGGTACCCTACATCATAGGTGAAGACTATAGTGAGGTAGTCAATGCCTTACGTTGGTTAGCACCGATACCGTTTTTTAAAGCCATGCAGTTTTTTGCGGCGGACACCCTAACTGGTGCTGGATTTCAAGGGTTGCGTAGTAGCATACAAGTAACGGCAGCTCTGTTGAACTTTTCGTTAAACCTTTGGTTAATTCCTCTGTATTCATGGAAGGGAGCTGCCTGGTCAAGTTTAACCTCAGATTCCTTGAGGATGCTCAGCTTATGGCTATTAGTGTTTGTCTTATATCGGCAAGAGGTGACTAGAAGCAAGCGCCTTCAAGAATCGGAACATTAATCTTTATCCCCTTTCTCTAAGAGGGATGCAACATAACATTCTTGGGTAATTGCTCATAGCTAATTGCTCATGGGTAATCGGTAATCGGATCACCATTACTCATGACCTTGGCTGATTTTTACAAAAAATTTGCTGTTACTTAGGATGAAATTTCACTTTCTTTAATAAAGCTTTACATAATTTTTACGGATATTCTCTTACAATCAACTAGAGCTAGCAATAAGTCTCTGGCAAAGCCAATCAGCACGTTGCCTTGCTTTTAATTCCTACCTCGGACTTCTAACTAAAGTCTGGGTAAAATGCTATTGCTCGTGCTTTTGACAAATCTCGTAAGGAATCAAAGATAGCCAGTGATCAACTAGACCGCCCTACTATGGCAGGTAGGAGTTAGGTGAATACTTAGTCTACAAGACTTTGCCTACTCCTGTTCATCAAGTAGTTCCTCCAGTGACTCTAAAGTATTTATAGTGTATGACTAGCATCACCAAAATTCCTCAATTCTTGATGCAGTCGCTCATGGTTTGGGTTCTGTGTGCGGAACCTGCGTCCGCACCTGTCTTGATGCAGTCGCTCATGGGGGAAACCCCCAAGACCGCGCTGCATCGCTGTAAGCCCCGTGGAAACCACGGCAGTTGCTCATGGGGGGAACCCCCAAGACCGCACTGCCTCCCCAAGACCGCGCTGCATCGCTTCCAACCCCTGACTACTATATTGCTCCGATTAATACAAAGGGTTATATTGCCGACGGATTTCCGATTCATATCTTTTCAAAATCTGAACTACTCAAATCCTTGGATATTGCTAACAAAAAAATAATTTGTATTTAACTAGTGCTCTCGATATATTTTGTCAAGATCAAGTGGGAAATTTCCCTAACTATTATTGAGCATATATCTTGATAATATAGTGAAATTATACATTAGTTTAAATCTGCTTAATTTATGAAAAATCTAGGTTATTGAATAATTCCAAGTCACTGCTGATAATTATCATGACTAATTCTATAGGAGCAAACAACTGAGAGGAAGAGTAGCGCTATTATGAAGATTACATTAGTATGCCATGATATTCCCTATCCGCCCATCCATGGGGCGCGATTAGACATGTGGCGAAGGATAAAAGCTTTCTCTAATTTAGGGACTGATATACAAGTTATCTGCTGGTGTAGCCATACTCCAAAACCAGAGGAAGTCCTGGAAATTAGGAAGTATGCCAAGCAAGTTTTTTTTATAAAGTTTCCAAGGACAGTCGGTTCTTTTATTCGGCGGATAATTGACTTACTCAAGTATCCTTTGGAAGTTACATCTAGAATTGTTAGAGGTAAAGAATTCAAGCTATTACTGTCTGATGTGGCTGGGTTTAATCCTGATGTTATATTCCTGGATGGTATTCACGGTGGAGAAGTAGCAAATCAGTTAAGTCAACACTTGAATCTGCTGCTGGTTATTCGCTCTCACAATATCGAGCATTTGTACTATAAGCGAAAACTTGCGTCTGCCAAAGGGTTAAACAAGCTCAAACGATATTTATCACTGTCTAACTTGGAAACCTATGAAACAAATTTACTAAAAAATAGTACTTTATTTTACGATATCTCCCTAGATGACCTAAATTTTTGGAGAAGTCAAGGATTGACCAATGGTCGCTACTTACCGCCTCTGATTGAGTTTCATGAAGAGAATAGGGAAGCAATATCCAGAGATAAACTAAGCACCAATCCTGTCTATGATATCGTTTTTTTGGGTAACCTCTTTTCGGACAACAATGTAGCGGGAATAATCTGGTTTATTACCCAAGTTATGCCGATGATACGTTTGGCGTTACCAACATTTACTGTTTTAATAGCGGGTTCAAATCCTGTCCAGCACGTTAGGCAGCTATGTGAGGAAACTGCAGAAGTTGATCTGAAAATAAATCCAGTGTCTTCTACAGAAGTATACAAGTCCGGGCGCGTTCTCATTAATCCAGTTTCAGCTGGGAGTGGCGTTAGTATAAAGTCCCTAGAAATGCTGGTTTCTGGTAGACCGATTGTTTCTACACCACAGGGAATAGCAGGTCTACCAGAAGAGGTTCATCACTACTTTGAAATTGCTGTAGATAAGTCATCCTTTGCAGAAGCAATTATCAGATTTTTGTCCCATCCTTTTAGGGATAATGTTAATCCAGGTGTGCTTGAGGACTTATTTGGTTATAAAGCAATAGAAGGCGTTATTTCGGAACTAGATTGTCTGGTTTCACTTTCAAAGTCTAACCAGTTAGCTCAAGCTAAATCTTGATCTAGCAGTTCTCAATTGGGTGAGGTACGAAGCCCTTGGGTTTAATTGGACTATGGACTAGGAAGTAGGGGTTAGAAAAATTTACTTTACCTCATAACTATGAGAAACACTATATCGCTAAAAATTGATAGTTTTTCTACTATTTTAGTGTTTAGTGGTGATTAAATTTTAGTTAGCCTTTTAGTTAGCCTTTTAGTTAGCAGACTTGAGCAGTATTTCGAGGTTTATATAAAAAAACACCACTAAACCTCTGATTGCTTGAGTAAAAATCAAAATATTAACTGTCAATTCAGTAAAAGATAAATGAGGAAACAACGTTTAATTACTAATACCAGCTACTATCTTACCTCGTGGTTTTTGAATCACTGGCAAGTTGGTAAACGCCCAATTTTGATTTTAGGTCATGGTCGCAGCGGTACAAGTTGGGTCGGGAAAACATTGTCCACCGCAAATCGTGCTATATACTACTACGAGCCATGTAATCCAGAGATTACTGGAAAAGGTAACATGGAAACATGGTTCCGATATACACGACCTGGTGAGCGAGATGACTTGCTTGAAAATGCTTTTGATAATGTCTTCAAAGGTCTACCTTTTGGAGGCGCTTGGTACCGAGGTTTCTGGGCTAGAGCACTGCCTAATTATCAAATTATCGTGAAAGATGTAGCATCTCTGATGTCCATCGAGTGGGTTTTCAAGCGCTACAATCCAAAACTATTGGTAATTGTTCGACATCCTTGCCCCACCGTATTATCAGAAATTAACAAAGAAACTCCTGCTGAGCTTTCCCGAGATACTCTATTAGATCAATCTAGCTTATTTGAAGATCATCTCGAACCCTACCGCTCAGTGATAGAGCAAGCAAAAACGCCCATAGAAATCTTTGCAGCTATCTGGGCAGCAAGACATCGTGTTGTAGCCGATGCATTGTCTCGAAATCCTGAATGGTTATTGGTCTTTTATGAGGACTTATGCTTAGACCCTATTGGTAAGTTCAAAGAGCTATTTGAGAAGTTTGAATTGCCATGGAATAGGCGGGTAGAAAACCATGTACTCCAGAGTTCAACTAACAATATACCTGGTCGTTATTCCAAGGTACGTATAAGCACCCAACAAATAAATAAATGGAAACAAACGATGACCCAATCTGAAGTCGATGTTGTGCGTAATTATGTTAAAATATTCGATATACCATTTTATCAGTCTGATCAATTCTGGTCACTATAAACCTGAGATCGTTTAGGTTTTTTTAAAGCTATGAAGTAGTTGGCGGTAGACACCTTGACTGGTACTGGATTTCAAGGTTTACGTAGTAGGTTGCAAGTAACGGCAGCTCTAAAGTTAACCAAAGCTCAATGGAGTAGGTGCAATATGAAAATTCTTGCCCAACCAGCCTTTAAAGATCGTGACAAAAACCCTTATACGTGGCTAGTTTACACCCACCTGGCTACTTTGGGGGTTGATGTCCATGAGTTTTCTCCTAAAAAATTGCTGATAAATGATTATTCTATCTGGCATCGGCACTGGCCAGAACGAAACTTAAATGAACCTAACTTCTTCAGAGCGATCGCAAAAACGTTAGCTCTATTCTTCTTGATGATTTTGGCTCGCTGGCGGGGTACAAAAATTGTCTGGACAGTACACAACTTAGCCTCTCATGAACAGCTTTACCCGCAACTAGAGGCTTGGTTTTGGAAAGCCTTTACAAGGCAGTTGGATGGTTACATTAACCTTAGCAAAACTGGGATGAAATCTGCCCAAGAGCGCTTCCCTCAGTTAAAGAATATTCCTGGTTTTGTAGTACCCCATGGTCACTACCGAGGGCAGTATTCTAATCAAGTCAGTTCTCAAGAAGCTCGCCATTACCTAGGAATTCCAACTTCGGCGAAAGTATTGCTTTTGTTTGGTAAAATTAGACCTTACAAAAATGCTCCTAAATTGATGCGAGTTTTCCGACAGTTTTTTGACCCAGAAGCCATACTCTACATTGTGGGTAGTCCAGAATTTCCTGAATTAGCAGCAGAAATTGAAAGGGAATCCGCCTTAGATAAACGAGTCCGAATTAACCTAAATTTCATACCCCAAGACCATATGCAATGGTACTTTAGTGCTGCTGACTTAGTTATTTTGCCGTACCGCGAGATTTTAAACTCTGGTAGTGCTTTCTTAGCCCTCTCTTTTAACCTACCCATATTAGTTCCTAAAATTGGCGCTCTCCCTGAAGTTCAAGACCAAGTTGGTGAAGAATGGGTCTATACCTATACAGGAGAAATTACTGATTATGACATTGAAAACGCTTTAGATTGGGCGTTAAACACTCCCCGTCCAGAACAAGCTCCCCTAGACGCTTTTGATTGGCAAGAACTAGCCAATCAAACGATTAATGCCTACAATGAAATTGCCAACTACTCCATAAAAAGAATGAATAAATCGTAATAGCTGAACTATAATTATCAATTTCATTGATGCCTGAAAAATTCCTGTGCTATCTCACTAGATCAATTAGTTTTTTGGGGTTAAAAAAATCGGTTTAAAACCGTAAGCATGAGCTTAAAGCACCTCAAGTAGCGTGTGCGTAGCGCATATGCTTACGGTAAGCTTATCATGTTTATTGGTCTTATTGAGATAACTAAACCGATATTTTTTTACCATAAATTCCGGCATTTTTTACAAAATAAGCTTTTTAGGCTATTTTGTCACCCCCTCAGCGATAAATCACTGAAATAATGAAAGCTAGGCATATTAGGTGATGATTCCTAGGAGTAAAAACAAGTTAATGATTGGACGACGTGAATTATTACTGGGTTTAGGTAGCTTAGCCAGTGTCGGCCCTCTGACAAGGTGTAAATCTATCAGACAAAGTAACTCAATTCAAGCTATTGATGACCCGAAGCGAGACTTTGCAGTAGCTCAAGGAGCTTCTTTAAAAGAGCGTGCAGCAGCAAAAGGATTAATTTATGGAGCCGAGAGTCGATTCCCAGACCTATCCTCAAACCCAGCCTTAGGTACCCGTTTTGCTCAAGAGTGTGCCATGCTGGTTCCCGGATGGGGACTCAAGTGGTTTGTTTCTACTCCTTCTTCCCCTCCCCTGTGCCCTCACCCCCATCAGTTTGACTTTACGGCTGGGGATTGGATGGCAGACTTTGCCAAGACTCATGGATTGCTGTTTCGGGGACATACCCTAATTTGGCACATCTCGTTACCCCCTTGGTTTGAGGAGACAGTAAACCGCCAAAATGCTGAACAGTTCTTGGTTAGACATATAAAGACAGTGGCTGGGCGTTATGTTGGACAAATGCACTCCTGGGATGTGGTGAATGAAGCGATCGCTACCTTCCAAGGACGGGCAGATGGTTTACGCAAAACGCCATGGTTAAAATTTTTAGGTCCGAAATACATTGACCTAGCCTTTCGCATTGCAGCTGTTGCTGACCCCAAGGCAATGTTACTCTACAACGAGTATGGACTGAGTTATGATTCGAGTGATGAGCAAGCCAAGCGTAGGGCTGTATTGAAGCTACTAGAGGGGTTGAAGTCTCAGGGAACCCCCTGTCATGCCCTGGGAATCCAGGCTCACTTGCGAGGGAATAAACGGATTAACCCCCACAGCCTGCGGAAGTTTCTCCGAGATGTGGCGAGTATGGGTTTTAAAATCTTGATTACTGAACTAGATGTCAGAGATGACAAGTTACCAAAGGATGTGACTGTACGCGATCGCATGGTGGCTCAAGCTTATGAAGATTATCTGTCTGTTGTGCTTGATGAGCCAGCCGTGATTGCAGTAGTGACCTGGGGATTTAGCGATCGCTACACATACTTAAGTAGCTTCCATCCCCGGTCAGATGGTGCCCCAGTGCGACCTCTACCTCTCGATGCAGATTTCCAGCCCAAGTTAGCCTGGAATGCGATCGCTCGTGCTTTTGATAATGCTCCTAAGCGTTGAATCATTAGACCTTTGGGGAAATTAACTTTCAGCTGAGATATCAATTGGGTTAATGGTTCATTTTCACGCCTATGTAGCCTCACGTTCAGACCCCTTAAAAATGGGATAATATAGGATATATCGGTATCAATTAGACATCCTATGGATCTCACTCCCATAGAAGCCCAAGATAGATATGGCTATAACTCAAAGACTTTATCTAGATGGGCAGACGCAGGCAAGATTGAATGTATTAGGTCTCCCGGCGGGCACCGACGCTATTTGGCCAGTTCCATTGAGCGCTTAGTAGACGGAGAGGATTCACGTTCCGTTATTCTCTATGCCCGAGTGTCTACCAGGTCTCAGTCGGATGATCTTGCGTCTCAGGTTGAGTACTTGGGGCAGTGTTATCCAGAGTGTCGGTGCTACTCAGAGTACGGTTCTGGATTAAATTTCAAGAGACGTAAGTTCATCCAGTTAATGGAAAAGGTTGCTGGTTCACAGATAAAGACCATAGTCGTTGCTCACAAAGATCGACTATGCCGATTTGGTTTTGATTTCGTGGAGTGGTTTTGTTCCCTGCACAAATGCCAAATCATAGTATTGAATCACACCTATAAGTCTCCTCAACAGGAACTGATCGATGATTTTATGTCCATAATGCATTGCTTCAGCTCTAAGCTCTACTTCCTTCGTCGGTACGAAAAAGAAATAAAAAATACCGTCAAAGAAGTAGACAGATTAGACAAATTAGGATAAAATAGACGTAAGACGACAAAGACCTAACGATGCCAAAGCAGTCAACAACAAACAAGAAAATATCGACTCAAATTGTCCCCGTAGTGGGGATGACCAAGTCGGTTGAAAATGAGTTGCTAGCGACTATGAAAAACCTTGGGATTGTTAGGTCTGAATCTTATCACAAATTAGGGAGTATCAATCACTGGGGAATCGACTGGAAAAAGTCCTACCCCGAGGTCAGAACCTTCAGGACTCCTGATTCACTAGGTCTGCCTTCTAAATTGATGGAATGGACGGTCAGTGATGTGGCAAAAGCTATCACTGCTCAACAAGCGGCCTCAATTGATGCTGTTGTCAAAAAGGTTTATAAAAGGTTTCCTGGAAAAGCCAATCTAAAGGTCAGGAAAGACCAATGCCTACAACTGAAGACCTTGGCTTTCATGGACAGTCCACTGCTCCATAGGTTGGTCAGAAAGGAGTACCAAAGAGGGCATTCTTGGATCCGAAATAAAATAGTCTACCAACAAGGCGGCTACAAGTGTAAGAGAGTATCTCGAAACACCTACCAACTGGAATTAGCTGGTCTCAAGAGAGGAAAAAGGAACAAGGTACTAGTCAGATCTAACCGCAAGATCAAAGGGCAGATCCGACTAATTCACAACCAGTTGCTTCAGCGTTTTGAAGTTCATTTTCTGGTAGATCATGGAAGAGTTGACGTTCCTTTGGAGCGTCCATCTATCGGAATTGATAAGGGGTACACAGAGGCTTTCTTTGATTCGGAAGGGAAAGCTCATGGCAAAGGTCTGGGCAGGTTGGCGTCAAAGAAATCAGATCGAATATGCGCAAAAAACCGGAACCGAGGAAAACTTTGGGCACTGCACAGAAAGCTGGAAGAAATTGATCCGGCTAAGTCTGCTCGAATCCTGGAGAACAATCTTGGCAGAAAGACTGAGAACCGCCGTTACAGGAAAGACCTTGGTGAAATACTCGCCGTTATTGGCCAAGCCTCCAAGTCACTACTTGGAGGAAAAGCATTAAAAGTTTTTGCAGAAGATTTAACACAACCAATTACGAATAAGCGCCAGTCCAAGGCCATGTCTCGCAAGCTTAATAGCTGGATGATTGGACTGATGCGAGATTCCTTACAAAAATGGGCTAATTGGACTGGATCGGTTGTCACGGAAGTTCAGCCTAGCTACACGTCGCAAATTGACTCTAGGAATGGAACCCTATTAGGGAAAAGGACTGGGGACAATTTTACCGGATTTGATGGGGTCGTGTTGCAGGCTGACCACAATGCTGCCAAAAACATCCTTGCTCGGGGTACGGACTTCGAAATTTCTCGGTTCTCTTCGAGGGCTGAGGTTCAGGCAGTGTTGTTGCGTCGTACTGCGCGTTACTTGAAAGGGTTGGGACTGAGTTTAGCTAATGCAGTCGAGCTTGGATGGCTTGACTCTAAACATACTAAAACTCAGACTTTCAAGCAGCTCCTGGCCGGGATGTCAGGAACGTCTAAATAGTGAGTGGCAGGTTTAACTCCAATTACTGTATGACCACTCCTCACTTAGACAACAATAAAATGCACCTTGACCGGATTGTACGGGCTTGTCCCAATTTCTCCCGGTTTAAGAGTCTCCCTATGTATATATATAGGTTTATATATAATAGCAGTTCTCAATTGGGTGAGGTAGAAAGTCCTGGGTTAATGAGAGTCGGGAGATCGGAGTCGGGAGATCGGAGTCGGGAGATCGGATGCAGTGCGGTCTTGGGAGTCCCCCTCAAGACCGCACTGGCTCCCTTTGAACACACTGGCTCCCTTTGACCGCGCACCCGTCGCTTTACTAACGACGTTGTTTTGCTTGGTCAAAGGCTTCACAAAGTTCCTCGAAAGAACAACCCAGTATTTCAATCAGGAGCCTGACGTGCTTTAAACGTGGTTCGGCTTTGCCATTTTCCCAGTCACTAATCGTCGTAATGCTGACACCAACAGCAATGGCTAATTTCATTTGAGTCAGATTGACATGTTCCCTGAGTTTTACCAGGGTTAGAGGTTGATCTTCTTGGCTTTTCATAATAAATTGTTATTGTTCAAGAAAACTTGAACGGTTTGCTTAAATAGGGCTTGCGGATGAACTCTACATGTAGTGTTATTGTTACCCTCTAAAACCTACATGTCCTGTGTCGATGGCTAAATTGCGTAAGCCCTAATTAAAATAGGGCAGTTAACTTTGTTTTCTGCCCTTTTCTTGTTTGCCAGACAGCAGCAAGCAGTTTGGCGACCTCACATAGGGTTATTAGCTAGTTCAGTAAAATACCTTACCACTAACCATACCGTAGATAAATTTTCTGTAAAATGTTTGCACCAAACAGCTAATATTCCCCAAGCTATGCCAAGCTAGAGGCAAATCATCGCGCAATCGAAAGTAAGCCGCTTCAACACCTGCAGACTTGCCTCATCAGGGCAATCTAACCCGCAACTAATTACGGTGACATTTACCAAACCTCTCTATCGATAGGTGTAGGCTTCTCGCCAACCCCAGCCATCGCTATTTCCTTACAGAAACGCTTCCGTGTTCGGGTATAAGGCAAGCTTTACTTCTGACGGGATGCCCCACCGTCAAATTTCTGATTTTGATTGCTTTATCCACAGGAGGTTTGATTTCCACTGTCCTTAACCAGTGCATTTTCGGCTTTGGTCATCAACTTTAATAGACTTTAATTCACCATTACTTGCTCGTCTATTATAACTGATTAGACAAAAAGTGAGAAGAATTAGACAAAAAATCAGCAGAACTGTCAGGCTGCGTTCAATTTCACCCCCAAATTAGTACATATGTACTAATAACCCGGTCATCAATCCTGCCCGCTCATGATGAGGGGCTGTTTCCCTAAGTAAGCGTCCGCACATGGGTTACCCCATGGTACGAGCTTCCCAACGTCTAAGATGGGTCGCTGATGGTAGTGGAAGCTAATTTGGCTCCAAATTCAAGTGTCTCAAGGAAAACCTATAAGGAAAACCTATGTTGAATTATAGAGAAAAGCTCAATCCCTGGATCATTGTCCTTTTGCAACCCAAGCTCAGCAATATCACCGTTGGCCGATTCAGACGGCGCGGCAATGCTGAAGAACATCTACGAGTTTTAAAGCAGATGATGCCTGAGGCAAAATTTTCCATTATGTTTGATGTGGAGACTATTAGGGAGGATGTTGTTAACTAGTGGCTAAGGTAAGTCATTAGTCATTACTCATCTGTCGTAAGCATTCAGCCGTCAGCTATCAGCCGTCAGCTTATTTTATTCAAAAGCTGTTCGGTGTAGCGTGCGCTATGGGCATAAACTGTTCCGGTAGCGTGGCGAAAGGCCTTTCGCTGTTCGCGTAGCGTGCGCGTAGCGCATTAGCTGATACGCGACACGCGCTATAGCTTACCATCTGTCATCAGTAACTACAGTTACTAATGTATGTTGTTCACATTGGACTAATAGAACTCTGGTGAAAATCATGCCTCTACTCCTTGTCATGTCTGAGCTAAACGTTAATTTTCCCAGAGTTCTAATCACTAATGACTAATGACTTTTTGAGTAGGATTAGTTAACCGTTTAAGTCAAACCCCTAAAAGAAATTCGGCTGATGACGAATTAGGTTTAGAAATTCCTCACGAGTTTTTTGATCCTCTTGAAAAATCCCGACCATCGCACTGGTGGCGGTCCAAGACCCTGGTTTTTGCACACCGCGCATCACCATGCACATATGGGTAGCTTCCATAACCACAGCCACACCCTTGGGATCTAGGACAGCTTGAATGGCTTCGGCAATCTGGCGAGTCAGCCGTTCCTGGACTTGCAGTCGCCGTGCATACATCTCGACCACACGGGCTATTTTACTCAGTCCTACCACTTTTTGGTTAGGGATATAGGCGACGTGAGCCTTACCCATAAATGGCAACATGTGGTGTTCACAGAGGCTAAAGAAATTGATATCCCGGACGAGTACCATTTCATTGTGACCTTCGTCAAAAATTGCCCCGTTGACTATTGCCTCTAAAGACTGGTTGTAACCACCAGTCAAGAATCGCATTGCCTCGACTACCCGCTTAGGGGTTTTGAGCAGTCCCTCTCGTTGCGGGTCTTCACCAACACCCAATAATATAGTGCTTACAGCGTTGATCATCTCCTGGTTCAGTTCTTCCAAAGGAGGTTGTAAATTGGGCTGGTGACCATTCTGGGTATTGCGGTCAGGACGGGTCTCTAGCTGATTGTTCTCATTACCATTGATACTTTTAGCAGTTGAAACAGATTCAACACGCTTGAAACCATTGGAAGAAGCAATAGTCATGATTAATCTGATTAGATTGTAAACAAAAATGAACTTGATATTGCCAGACCATAGGGACAGGTTAAATTGACACAGCAATAACCTTTCAGTTAACCAAAAGTGTGCTATTATTACCTATACCCTAAAGAATCCCGGCACTGGGCATCAGAGTCAACGACTCGATCACAGCCTGTTGTGGTAGCTGGACGGTGTGCAAAATTGACTGGGCAACAATTTCTGGGGTCAACATCCCTGACCGATTTAATTGCACCTGAACTGTATCTGCATCCCATAAAGGGGTATTGACTGCACCTGGACAAATGCTTACTACCCGGATACCATGGCGGCTTTCCTCCGCTGCTAGAGTCTTGGACAGGGCAATCATACCTGCCTTACTAACGCTGTAAGCCCCCCATTCCGGCAAGGGTTGCTTAGCAGCAATTGATGCCACGTTAATGATCGTGCCTTGGTGCTGGGCACGCATAGCAGGCAGAACCCCCTGGATGCACTGAAACACACTGGTCAGATTAAGGTCAATTAAGCGCTGCCAATCTGATAGCGGTGTCTCACTGAGATATCTAGTGTAAGCCATTCCCGCATTATTGACGAGAATAGTGATCGGAGCAAAATCTGTTGTGATTTCTTCTATCCAAGATCTAACCTGCTCCAGCTCAGCTAAATCAAATGGATAAACCTTAGCTTCCACCCCAGCCGCCCTAGCAGCAGCAGCAACCATCTCTAAGTTCTTCCGGGAACGGCTGACTAAGGCTACATCGATTCCTGCCTTAGCAAAGGCTAAAGCTGTTTCCTTGCCAATACCACTACTCGCCCCAGTAATTATGGCGCGTCGCTCCACAGTCGTCGATGTCATCAAATTTTACAAGATTTTGTTACAAATGCTTCTCTACGGTCTGGATAAAACTCAGGATTGCTCCGAAGCAAATGCCCACATAAGGCAGGTATTTGGTTTAAATCTGCTAGCTTTAAATTCGCTAGGTCAGCTACCAGGTCACCAGAGGTTGACCCAGTCGAATTAAGCTTAGGTTTAGTGAGTTGGTTAGGCACCGAGATTATAGACACGCCCTTAGGGCAGTTAATCTCCAAAGGCACAGCTAGGTTTTCGGTGTGTCCGAAATTGTTTAGCAAACTGACTAACTACCTTAGAATATTGTGAACATTTGTTAATTGTATCATCATCGGCAAACTATTGAGCTACCAAGTGGGCTGTCAATAATAAACTTTGACGATAGAAAAATCGGGATAGGGTAATTGGTAATTGGGCTACCAAGGTAAACATCGGAGAAAATGGCAAGCATGATTAGCTCAATGCCCCAGAGGATGAGCCCCTTGCTATATATAGCTATATCACTTGTCACGCCTTAAGTTGGTAGCTGTAATTGCTAACGAACCTAACTATACTTGAGATCATCAACAGTTGAGCAGCAACGCCTTGGCCACTTGGCAGATATACATCTGGCCCCTTTACCTGTTCACTCCTTCAAGACTAACTTTCTACAAAAATACCCATATTTCGGAACTTCTGATAGCGCAAATCCCGGCGCTGTTGAGCCGTTAATTGAGTTAGTTCTGCCAGGTTTTCCAAGAGGGCATCTTTGAGGATAGAGGCTGCTGCCAAGGGATCCCCATGAGCTCCCCCTATGGGTTCCGATAAAACTTTGTCAATAATCCCTAATTCTTTGAGGTCCCAAGCGGTAATCTTTAACGCTGCTGCTGCCTGCTGTCCTTGGCTAGCATCTTTCCAAAGGATGGCGGCACAAGCTTCTGGGCTAGCTACAGTGTAGACAGCGTTTTCAAACATCAAAACCCGATCACCAACACCAATTCCCAAAGCACCGCCGGAACCTCCTTCACCAATAACTGTACACATAATGGGGACATCCAGACGAAACATTTCTCGGAGGTTATAAGCGATCGCTTCTCCTTGTCCGAGTTCTTCCGCCTTCACACCAGCCCAAGCACCAGGGGTATCAATAAAGGTCAAAACCGGCATACCAAAGCGATTAGCGTGTTCCATCAGCCGCATCGCTTTACGGTAGCCCCCAGGGGAAGCCATCCCGAAGTTGCGAGCTACATTATCTTTAGTATCCCGACCTTTTTGATGTCCTAATATTACCACAGCACGACCCGCCAAAGAGCCAATCCCTCCTACTAGGGCTGGGTCATCATAACCACCGCGATCGCCATGCAACTCAAACCACTGATCAGTAATTGCCTGAATATAATCGAGGGTACTTGGACGCCTAGGGTGACGGGCTAGCTGTAGCCGTTGCCCTGGTGATAAACTATTGAAAATTTCCTGACGCAGTTGGATTGCTCTTGTCTCGAGTTGGCGGATTTGGTCAGAAACATCGACATTGTTTTCCTCTGCGAGTTCCCGAATTTGCTTAATTCGTTTTTCCAGCTCAACCAGTGGCTTTTCAAAGTCGAGACTAAAGGTTCTGTTTTTTGCTGGTGACATAGTTACTGGTCATTAGTCAATGGTCAGTGGGTTTCTGGGTCAGATTACAGGCCATAACTCAAGATTAGCTTACCATCAAAATGAGATGCGAATCCCACGCTTCTCTTATATCAAATCTCGTAGCATTAGAATTTTTGACAACTTGGATTTGCCTCAATTGACGCTCTCCCCATCCCACCATCTCTCCATCTCCCCATCACTGTTTACAATTGACGATGTAAACGGCAACGATATTATTAGTAGGCGTAGGGCTAATCTCGTGCAGCCTTGGCTTAATCCCCAAATCTAGACATACTGTCATTGCTATTGACCGGAAACTTTCCCAGATTGGTGAATTACTGGGGAAAATAGAGATCTGAACAAGAGGATGGGGAAGATTGGGATGTAATACCATTGAATATCCACATCATAAGAAGCTGACGGGGAATAAATACCCCGGCTCGTTTTTCCGCCCCGGTCTCTCATTTCTCTTCCCCGGTCGCCCATAGGCGGGGTTTCCACACTCCCTGGGATTTTTGATCAGGAAAATTCGTGACACTGCTATACCTTCCTTTTTTCAAGCACTTTCCAAGGAACGTCAGTCGGATTTCTTTACCTTACTAGAACGGTCGAGCCAACAAACGACCCCTTTATCTACTCGGGAACAACGTCAAATCAGAAGAGCCTTGACTGGCCAGATGACATCCCACTCGATTGAGAAAGCAGCAAAACTCGCCAATATTTTAGTGGGAATTGGGGTTTCGGATGACCTAGAGCCTTTGTTGCCCCTTCTCAAAGACCCAGAGGGAGAAAAAATTTTACAAACTGCCTATCAATTTGCTAATCTCCAAACCAGTACCCGTAACATTGTTACCGCTGCTGAACGAGCTGCTAAAGTGGTGTTTGCCCTGAAAACTTATGCCCATGATGATTCTAGTGGTAACAAAATAGAAGCAAATATTATTGAAGGGATTGAAACTATTTTAACTCTCTATTATAATCAACTAAAATACGGGGTCGAAGTGATTAGAAATTATGACTATTCCTTGCCTGCTATTCTTTGCTATTCCGACCAACTTAATCAAGTTTGGACGAACTTAATTCATAATGGCATTCAAGCTATGGATAGTAAGGGAAGCTTAACCATTGATGTTAGAAAGGAGGATGATCAGATAAAAGTCAGTTTCACTGATAGTGGTAAAGGAATTCCCCCGGAGGTTATACCAAAAATATTTCAGCCTTTTTTTACCACTAAACCCCCTGGAGAAGGGAGTGGTTTGGGGCTAGATATTGTTAAAAAGATTGTGGATAAACATCAGGGTCAGATTTTGGTGGAGTCTGTGCCAGGAAAGACGACTTTTACAGTAATGTTGCCGATCGAGCTACTCTCAGAGTAATATCCTAAATTCTATAGGGCATCCCTTTAACTATTAATCTATAATCCTGAAAAATTCCTTATAATTATATAGTTATCAATAAAGATTATCGCGTTTATCGCACTTATGAGGTACATTCAATTTTATTACCGCTACTCCCTACTCCCTACTCCCTACTCCCTACTCCCTACTCCCTACTCCCTACTCCCTACTCCCTACTCCCTACTCCCTACTCCCTACTCCCTACTCCCTACTCCCTACTCCCTAAAACCGAAGACTTTGTAGCTCACCCAATTGATAACTGCTATAGTAGGTAATACTTCAAACAACGGCTATCTTCACCCAACTATTTTCAAATAAAGCGTTTCGCTCAAATTTCGGATGAATCCGAACAATATAAATAGACTTCTGCTCACTAGCAGATGTTCTATGTTCCCCTTCAGTAATTTTGTACCAATCTAGCGGAAAGCATTCACGGCTGTACAAGCTGTAGTAAAGATCATGGCTTGTTAACAAGGATGGTGCTAGTTTAAATTGAATCGATTCTCCCTTTTTCAAGGCACCATAGTAAAATTTGGTTTCTGGATTCGGTACAGGTAAGAAGACTTTTTTAACAAATGCCTGGGGTAACCATTGCTTAAAGCGCAACAGGTTGAAGACATAATAATTCAACCAGACATGAAGCCAATTTTTTCGTTTAATTAGGTCACGGTAAAAGCTGTTGATATCAGTAGGGGCGTTAATTTGCTTGGCATCTACGACGTTAACACCATCTGCTTTAACAGTAGGTTGCTCTACTGTGTCTGACCAGTGATAATACCGCAAACCTAATAAGTATTTACCTGATTTCAAGCTCACGGATTCCCATTGGTTGTCTCCGGATACGGTCAGGGAGCTGATATTAGTGATGGTTTCAAAATCTGGTAGACTGTAAACTACTAATGTCCAGGATTGGGCTGATTGTTTAGCTGCACTGGCATCAAAGCTAATTACCTCTTTGACCTGAATCGGTCCAACTAGAGAAATAATAGCGTGAAGATTCCAACGAGCTCGACTCATTGCCCAAATTAATTTGATGGGCTTTTTTAAAAACTCGGCTGAGACGATTTGCCACTGGAGATTTTTAGTGTTTTTTTTGGAGGTAAAGTATCCCCCTATGGTTTGCATCACAAATCTTAGGATGCGGGAAAATATGAAAGAGAGTATGGATAAGGGGATTTCCCAGAAAAGCTCTATATTAGTCATTTGTTAGTATAGCGGAGGGAGCAGGGAGCAGGGAAGAGGCAAGAGGCAAGAGGCAAGAGGCAAGAGGGCAAAAATAATGTGTACCTCATAGCTATGATAAACGCGATATTTGGTAATGGGTATTTTAAATTTTCCCTGTCACCTTTTCCCTGTTACTTGTTACCTTTTCAATTTTTAATTTTTCAGGTTTAATCGGTTGTTGGCGATAATTGCAACTATAGCATCTGGTGCATCGACATGGAGGTTATGTCCTCCTGATAGTGTTACTGTTTTAGCGTGAGGTATTGCAGCTTGTTGTAAAGCTAGGTCTTCAGCTCGGTTCAAGTTACTATTATTGCCATAAACTAAGGTAGTGGGAGCTTTAATTTGACTCAGTAGCTGTGTGTACTTATCTCGATTAAAAGCTGTTCCACTTAAACCAATTCCCGTACGAATTTGCAGTCTTGGATCCCGGAGCCAGCGTACACCACCATCACAAGGTTCCGTAAGTCGCTCAGCATGCTTTAAAGCCAAATCTTCAGAGAGGTTCGGGCTTAAGCGGCGCAGGCGATTAGCAGCAGCTTCGATATCCGCAAAGACCTGGTGTTGGGGTGGGGATGCTAGATAATCTAGGTGGGTTGCTATATTTTGAGCTGTTTGATCGTCCTTCTGTTCTCCTGGTAGCACCGGCTCCAGCAATAGTAAAGACCTCACCTTTTCCGGTCTGACACTGGCAAAGGTGGCAGCAACTACAGCCCCCATGGAATGACCGACTAGAATAAATGGCTGCTCTGTCAGTGCATTTGCGATCGCATCCAAATCCCCTAAGTAATCGATTAATTGATAAGACCCTCCCATACCCACATGCTGGGAAAGTCCATGGCCTCGCTGGTCAGGTGCCACCACTCGATATCCCATACTTGCTAAGGGACGGGCAATTTCTTCCCAAGCCGCTCCATGTTCTAAAACACCATGGATACATAGGATTAATTCTCCATCCGCCGGACCCCAACTACACAGACAAAGCCGTAAACCCCGCACGTCTAGATAAGACTCTTGCATCGGTTCAAGTTGTTCGCGTAGCGTGGCCTTTTGGCCAAGGTTAGGAGGTTGAAGGTTAGAAGGTTGAAGGTTATCAGGTTGAAGGTTAGAAGGTTGAAGGTTAGAAGGTTGAAGGTTATCAGGTTGAAGGTTAGAAGGTTGAAGGTTATCAGGTTGAAGGTTATCAGGTTGTTCGCCCTTCGGGTTCGAGTAGGGTAGGTTGGCTGGTTGGGCTGAAGGTTCAACCAGTAACGGCAATTGATAATCTAACCGTGTCGCCACCTCTTCCGCAAATTTCCCCAAAGGCCGGGGCAGCTGGATTTGCCGCCAAACCTCTCCCAAAGCCGAATCAATTTGGTTATGGTTGCGGAAATTTGGGTCATCCACTGGTAGGGATTGGGGATGAACTCCATCCGTCATCCGCTGGCCTTGATAGGGTTCTAAAACCGCCTCATCAAAAGGAATACCGAGAAACTCACACAACCTTGCCATCACCTTAGCAGGTTGCTTGACTAGTTCCTCGTAATACACTAAATGATGATTGGATGGTGCAATTTCCTCGAAGAAATCTAGGATATTACGGTTACAGGTTGTCCAAACTTCCTCTGCTAGCCAATAGGGGTCTACCTCATCATTACCAAAGATTTTATCCATCCGATTTTTCACGAACGAATCAATTACAGCATAGGGATGACGTACTAGATGAATATACTTAGCTTCTTCAAATAAATCCTCCCCATGCCGTAGGGTTTCAATACTGCCAGCATAGGTAGGAGACTTATCCACAAGGGTGCGTTTACCCGTTAGTTCCTGTAACCTGCCATAAACCTTTTGAATCGACCAATCTTGCTCCGTTATCTCCTCTACCAGTGTTGTACTGGCTTGGGCATCTAGGTTCATGATTTCCATGAAAGCTCGCGCTAACCCTTCTCCTAGGTGAGTTGAACCTAGGGATTGATTGCGCTCAGCCATGGTTTCAAAGGGCAATAGGTGTAATTCTGGTGGACAGAATAAATCCCGATGACCAGCTAGCATCACCCGCAGTAACGTAGAGCCTGACCGAGGGCTACAGAGCAAAAACACCATGCTCCGATTGCGCTGGCTGGGTTTGCTAAATTTGCGTTCGCTATTGTTCCATGCCCAAGCATTAGCCCCCCTCTTAATATCTGACAGACTAGTAGTGGTTAAAGAGGTTTGGGTTGGCTGGGGCTGATGAAGCCGTTCCATCTCCAAAGCCAAGTACTCAGCTAGAGCTGTAATCGTTGGTCGCTCATAAAACTCCCTAGGATAAAGAGTTATCTTCAGGTCTTTCTTACAAGAATTGAGTACCTCTACAATCATCAGGGAATCAGTACCTAAATCCATCAGGTTGCTCTCTACTGGGATTTCCCGACTTATCCCTAAAGCCTTAGCAATCTGTTGCTTAAGGTAATCTTTTAATAACTCTTCCCGTTGGGCCGTTGTACTGGCGAGCAGTTGATCAAAAATCCCAGAATTGTCGTTTTCCCCATCCCCCTGAGGCGGTAGTGTTTCTGTTGTGATTACCTCTGATAGGAATAACGGTAACTCTACCGGTAGTCGTTGTTTTAAAGTTGACCACTCCACCGGTAATACCCCCACCTGAGCAACATCTTGTGCCAGAAGTTGTTCGAGTATCTGTAATCCCTGTGGTGATTGAATCGGTTCTATGCCCAGCATTGTCATCCGTTTACCGACGCCAGCGGCTAAACCCATCTCAGCCCAAGGCCCCCAATTAATACTTAAAGCGTTTGCACCTTGCCCTTTTCGATAATGGCTGAGGCTATCTAAAAATCCGTTAGCTGCGGAA
>NZ_JAAHHE010000489.1:0-3972 GCF_010692525.1 Moorena sp. SIO3B2 | reverse complement strand
ACCCGTCACTCTAAGAGTGCTTGGTTTTGTGTTTGGGGTGATGCAGGTGGCTCTGGGACTAGATATGATTTTGACGGGAGTGAAACTGGAAGCGATCGCACTGAAATTTCTTCTAGGGTTGTAACATCATCGACCCATAATTACTCTTAATAAAAATCTGCCCCATAAGCCCATCTCCCCACACTATTACCACACCTCCTATCCCTTTAGCTACTCCCTAAAACCATAGCAATTTTTTAAATAATAGCCAGAGCAATCATCCCTAATAAAGCCAAAGCTGATAAAATTGTAGAAACCCCTTTCTTATCCCTAGATAAATCCTCTTGTTCTTCAATCGGTTCTTTAATAGTTTCCCAGCACGCCTCTCTAATGGTCGCACTCCACTCACTGCCCATTTCTGAAAACCAAAACACATTAGGATCACCAATAAATGGGTGACGGTTAATGGTTTGCTCTTCACGGTTGACGGAAATTGGGTGACGGTTAATGGTTGAGCCTTGACGGTTAATGGTTGGCCTTTGACGATTGGTTAATGGGTGACGGTTATGGTAGTATTCGGACTGATATCGGTAAGTATCAACAATAATTGGTTTGGCCTGATCACCAGTAACGGTATTGTTTTTCTGTGACATCGATTAACACCCGATTCTCAAGGTTGACAAGGTAAGCATTCAGCTAAGGCACTAGCTGCTCAATGCTGAGTGCTAATAGCTGATTTCTAAGTATCTATAGACTTATCGGGTTAATCACCAAGAATTATGCAGGAAATTTTCAAGACCAGTAAGCGGTCAGTGGTCAGTGGTCAGTGGTCAGTGGTCAGTGGTCAGTGGTCAGCGGTCAGTGGTCAGCCGTCAGCCGTCAGCCGTGAGCTAAAAGCTCACGCTACGCGAACAGTCGTCAGCTTATTTTATTCAAAAGCACCTCAAAGTGGCACAGGCTTCCAGCCTGTGACCTAACCCATAAGCTAATAACTAATAGCTAATAGCTGATAACTGATAGCTGACGGCTGATAGCTGATAGCTGAATGCTTACCTCTCGATACCATAAGCCTCAACCTCCAACCGAACCATCTTGACATGAGTCAAGCCTTGACTATCTATTGGATAATGCTCGATGTACCTATCCACAACAGTATTCAAAAATGTTTCTTTCAACTCCTGAGGCAGTCTATTGGTATAGGGAAACCACGTTGTTCTTAACCATCCTTTCAATCCTTCTTTGCCTTGATGCTGCATATCTTTAGGAATTAACTGCAAACGTTCAGCTTTAAATCCATTTTCCGGTAACCATGTTTGATAGTCTTCAATACCATAAAATGAATAGGGAAAGGTAAAGTCTATAAAATACTCTTTCCAGTCTGTATAAGTGATAACTTCTTCGATTATCAGTAGTAATTCCCTAGCATTACCTTTACCTCCCATCTGAAACAGTAATTTTCCGTGAGGTTTAAGGTGATTACGAACTCCTTTCAAAACTGACCCATGGTCATTGATCCAATGTAATACAGCATTAGAAAAGACAACATCAAAGCTATGGTTTAGGTTAATCGATGTAGCATCCATAAATTTAAACTCTAAATTAGGATACTTTACTGCTGGAAATGTTTTTCGAGCTAACTCAACCATGGTCTGGGATGAATCAATTCCTAAAACACTACCGTTTTTAATAATACTGGCAAATTCAGCAGTAATCTTTCCGTCTCCACAACCAATATCCAGGAGGGTTTCGTTACCGATTAGTGAGAGCTTTTCAATTAGTTCTTTTGCCCAATTGAGCTGTGCTGAGGAATTCTTAGCATAATCATCAGCATTCCATTGATTTTTATTAGTCATATTGCGTGAGCATTCAGCGGTCAGCGGTCAGCGGTCAGCGGTCAGCCATCAGCGGTCAGCGGTAAGCGGTCAGCTTATTTTATTCAAAAGCACCTCAAGTAGGGTGGCACAGGCTTCCAGCCTGTGACCTAACCCATAAGCGATCAGCTGTCAGCTGACAGCTGATCGCTAATAACTGATAACTGATCGCTGATCGCTGATCGCTAAATGCTTACCCTAAACCTATTGCCTCAAATTAATATGGCGCGTCAGAATCCGGATGATCTCACCCTCGACAGGGGAAGGAATCGGCGGGGTCCAGGCTATGACTTCGGCAAAGCGAAGCACGTGCAATTGGTTAATCACACTCTCTACACCTTTGGGTACACCACAGGCGAGGAGGCGGACTGGGGTTTTGCCCTGAGGGACATCATAGATTGGAGCTTTGATGAGCTCTGGGAGCGATGCAGCGCGGTCTTGGGGGTTTCCCCCATGAGCGACTGCATCAAGACAGGAACGTGGGTTTACCATGTAAATATCACCTTATTTTCTTGGTGGTGGAATAGCGATCGCACAGAGGTTGTCGAGCCATAGAGTGCGATCGCTTTGTGCTGGCGAGGGAATTGCCAATCACTGTAACTGCGTACTTTTATACTATATCCTATCTTTGCCAGTTTGTCAACACTTTAAGTTTAAAAAAAAATTATAGAAGTATTATTTTCAACAATTCGTGCTGCGAGAGGTTACAATCAAACGTAACGAACGTTTAGTATGGTAAGAGGTTAAACACTAAAGTGGTGATTCACTGGAAATTGGCAGTAGTCATGGCTGAGCGCAACATCAGCAATAAAGACCTAGCTGAGATGATTGGAAAGCATCCTAACTCCGTTTCCAGGCTAAAACGGCATCGTCGTCTACCTAGAATTGACGAAGACAAACTCAACTCCCTGTGCAAAGCACTCAAGTGCCAACCAGGGGACTTGATAGTCTATCAAGAGGATGAACAAGATCCCTAAAGCGGTAAATTTACCGGTAATCGGTAATCGGTAATTGGTAATCGGTAACCGGTAATCGGTAATTTTCCCTGAGCCTTAGCCATCAGGGCTTCATGGATGAGCCCAAAATATAGGAGCCTTTAGCTGTCTGGTGAATGGTCTCTGCAATTTTTTTAGCCACCTTTTCACTAGTCCAGTAGCTGCCGTGAGCACTCCCACCATTGATTAACGCTAAAAATGTCGATTGCACGGGTTTAGCGACATTTTCTAAGAATCCAGAACCGTAGGTAAGTACATCTTCAAGTTTGATGACTTTGTCATACTCATCTACTAATTTTGGCAACACTCCTTCTAGGGGCCAAGCAATGGGATCCCCCGGATGTAAAAAGTTTTGCCAGGGTAACCCCACTCCTTGTTGAGTCAGACTTGCCAGTAGCTCCTTTAGTTTGGAACTAATATCATGGGTACTCCCCTCTCTGGTTTTGCCAACAATATGGATCAGAGTAAATAGGGCAATCGGTGAACCCATGGTATGAACACTAGCCAGAGGAATGGCACTGTCTTGCTCAGATTCGATGCCCAAAATGCTTTTGCGAATCTCCTGAATACTCTGATGACCGGGTATAGTTGGGTCATCCCATCGACTAGCAAACAACACATCAAATAGGATAATCGTTCCCCAACTGTGAGTAACTAGGTGCAAACGGTCATCATCTTGGTATCCCTCCAATCCCTGATAAGCTTGTGTACTCATCTGCTCAATAGCCAGAGAACTAACATGTCTGCTGAGGTAGAGAGCCGCGTCTCCAACGAATTGTAAGATTTGCTTTTTACGGAAGTCTCTGAACCAGAACTCATTCCACACCTTCGATGCCTTCAATGCTCCTAGGAGTTCCTTCTCCTGCTCAATCACCACATTGCCCCAGTACAGAGGGATCTTTTTGAGTTGAATGGATGACTCAACATTAATTTGAATCAGATCGAAAAGCTTGTCAGCGTATTGGGGTGTTTCTCGATCTTGGCGAGTATTGACACCATGTATAAACAAAATGTAGTCAGTAGCCACGGATCACCCTCTCTTTTATGGAATTTTATAGATGATTCCATCAGTTTATGCGATCGCGTACCCTACCCGACCGCGATCATGGATTCCTGGTAGGGAGTAG
>NZ_JAAHHE010000488.1:0-3980 GCF_010692525.1 Moorena sp. SIO3B2 | reverse complement strand
AGTTGCTGGCATTGGTAGCGATCGCAGTTTTGTGATCCTCCATGTCTCGCAGATAACCAGCATAGTCAAAGGTCTTTAGTGGCATCTCAGTCAGTTTCTGCTTCAGTTGCTCTAGCCTTGTTTCTGGATCCCTTGGCAATTCCTTGAAGCCTTTAACCTCTTCTTCGAGTTGCCCATAGAGTCCTCTAGTTTGGCGATAACACCAACGGGCTTGATCATAAGCAAACAGGATTTTACTGCGACAGCACAATAGAT
Organism: Moorena sp. SIO3B2; assembly: GCF_010692525.1. Lineage (NCBI taxonomy): Bacteria > Bacillati > Cyanobacteriota > Cyanophyceae > Coleofasciculales > Coleofasciculaceae > Moorena > Moorena sp. SIO3B2. The sequence goes on along the minus strand of NZ_JAAHHE010000488.1, from coordinate 3,725 downwards.
TGAACAATGACAAAGACGTCTTTTCAACCAGGTTTAAGGTTTCTGGGTGACGGTTTAACCAGACCAGAAGGTGACATTGCTCCGTTGGTTTCTCTTTACCGTTGTCATAGGCAAAAATTGGGCTACCAAATAAGTGCCCAGATGCGCTAAGTTCGGGTTTTTGGTCGGTTCCCTGGAAAAAAGCATCCACACAGGCATCGGCTAACTTTCTATCCTCCTCGGGAGTGCCCACTGGTTCCCCATAGAGCACTAAGGTTTGTCCCAAAGAAGGTTGAATATTGCTGGCTAGGAGGCACCCTTGGGGATTTAACCGACTAAATTGACTGGCTGGAACGGTGACATTTTGGTAATACAGAGTTAGGTCAAGGGCATAGGTGTCATGAATTTTAACGGGATAGACCTCTACTGTTAGGGCAGAGCCTTCTATTTGCAGTGGTGCAGTATAGGTTAAGCGACCATGATCAGGTAATAGTTCTATGTAACGGCTTGCGATCGCGGTTTGGCTGGGAGGGGATTGTAATTTTTCAGGTAAAGATTTCAGGTCTGGGATAGCTAGGGGTTCGCTGAGCTGAGCACAGTGTTGCCACAACTGATCCGCATCCTGTCGGAACTTTCCCGGTTCTTGACTTAAGTCTTGGCACAGATGGAAGGCATAAAGGGTGACGCTGGGGTTTTTGATTCGCAAGGCGCTGTCAGTCATCAGCCTTTGGGAGTGTTGGGTTTTTCGGTTTCTTCCGTAGAACTCTTGCGGAGGGCATTGAGTAGTTCTTCTTTCACGTTCTTTTCATAGTCAGCTTTGGCTTCAGGAGTGGCGACAGTGCCTCCAATTCCTTTTTCACGAATTGGTTGACTACCCACTAAAACATTTAGAGCATCGTCAATAACTGGATTAGATTTACACCAGTTCTCAATCTTATCTAATAGTCCCTCCACATCATGATTAGATAGCGGAGTAATTATCGCTTCCAGTTCATTACGATCCTGTTCAGAAAAAATATCTGGTTGGCTGTTGATTAGCTTGATAAAATTTCCTATTTCTTGAATCTCAGGTTTCATAGTTTTAACTCCTATTGACCAATTGCACAAAATGCTGCCCAATGGTAAGGTTTTTCAAAAGGCTTATCGCTGGGTCTTAGATACTTAAAATCATCATTCTTCAAAAGGGGAGCACTCAAACGCCGCTTTTGATAACTCTTTATAGATAAGCTTTCAATCCAGAGTAATAAATTTTCCTTTGTTACATCCCGCAGCCAGAGTTGGGCTTGGTTAAGAGCAACTGCTAAGGACATTTGGGAGTTTAGCAAATTATCATAAAATTTAATCATTAACAATGCTGTCGATAAATCGTTTACCTTCCACAAGCTACTAACCACTGCTGGACTCCCCGCCACTAGGAAACCACTGGGTAACCCAATGTATTCATCGCTGATGTTGGTGTAATCAATCAATCCTGTTTCACAAGCAGAAAGGGTGACCAGGCGACATTGTTTTAATTGTAGGTCAAAGACTTGATCGATAGTCAGACATTTCTCTAGGTCAAATACTTCCTCCTCACTTATCCGTAAATAGCGCTCCGAATTGGGTTCAGCAGAGGTCGATTTATGGGCATTGGCCAGAATTAGAGCGGATTTTCGTGGTTCTTGGTAATTAAAGTAACCGTGACAGCTAAAATGTAAACAGTGGTAACTGTTGAAAGCTTTGCTATCTATAGCAGCTTTGGTAGCAGCGTTTTCCACAAGAATTTCTGTATCTGGTGGGGGATTGAAGTAGCCTTTAACTACGTCTACTTCGATAGGAGTGTAATGTAAATTATCAGCGGAATTTTGAACTGCAAACAGGTGGGTAAACTCTTCTGGGCGTTTTCTGGTTTGAACAAGTTGCAGTAGTTGACAGCTAGGGGCGTAACTTACCCCTGCTGGAAAGCGATCCATCAGAATTTTAGGGTTACCTTCTCCCTGCTTACTGGTAATCGGTAAGGCATGAAGGGGGAATAAATGTAAAAACCGATGGGGGATTAAAATTAAGCGATCGCATTTTTCGGGAATTTGCTTAATGATGTGATCAATGAGTAAAATTTGCGCCAGGGAATGTAGACGAGTAGTCAGGTGCTTTTCGTGATGGTATTTTTTGGTGGAGTAAGCTCTTAAATATCCATTTGCCCAATCTACCAATTTACTTAAGTCTTTTAACTGAGAATGCCAAACTTGATTACGGGTGAAGACGAAAGTGACCAGCTTATTCCGTGTAATGTAAAACTCGACAATGGCAGTGTGGTGATCCAACTTGTTCTGGAATTGCTCAAACTGAAAGCCAGAAGCAATGGGGAAATAGCGGTTTTTTAATTCATTATGCTGCTGTCGCAATCCTTGAAGACGTTTTGCTAAGGCTGTTGGGTTTTTAGCTTTGCCATCCTGAATTTGCTTTTGACCTGTGGCTATTTCATCTCTGTATTTTTTTAGTTTAGTGACAACATTTGCAGGAAAGATGCTTTTCAATTCACGGCTGATAATCTCTTCAACTAAATAGCGGTTTTTGCTTTGTTCAGCATAATCAAGTGCTTCATTAATTTTATCTAAGTCTACACAAACTTCTACCATTATGCTATAAAGTTCGTTCCATTTTTCACGGTGTCTGCGCTTGCTTTCTTCTCCAGAAACCATTTCTTCCTGCAAAGATTCTACGGTAGCAATGGCAGAGTTAAAGGTGGTGTAAGCTAAGAGAGACTGCTTACTGTCTTGGTAAGCTATCCCTAGTAGGTACAAAGTGTCAGCATGGTTTTCGGGAAAAGCGTCACGGGTGCGTACTTCTAAAGTCAATTTGTAGCAAGCGATGGCTTTTTCTAGGTTTTGTGCCTTCTGACCTATGATTCGGTCAGAGTAAGCAGAACCGAGATTATATTGTGTCGTTGCCCAATCATAAGGAAAAGCCTCAAAGGTATAAACTCTAAGAGCTTCTTGGAAACAAGCGATGGCCTCTTCTATATTCTGTGCTTTCTCTCCTTTTATTCGCTTACCGTAAGCAGCACCGAGATTAGTTTGTGTCCTTGCCCAATCTTCAGGAAAAGCCTCAAAGGTTCTGACTCTAAGAGCTTCTTGGTAACAAGCGATCGCTTCTTCTATATTCTCAGCTTTGTCGCCTTTGATGCGGTTAGAGTAAGCAATACCGAGATTATATTGTGTATCTGCCCAATCTTGGGGAAATACCTCAAAGGTATAAACTGTTAGAGCTTCTTGGTAACAAGCGATCGCTTGTTCTATATTCTGTGCTTTCTCCCCTTTTATTCGGTAAAGGTAAGCAGCACCGAGATTATTTTGTGTCCTTGCCCAATCAATAGGAAATGCCTCAAAGGTTAATACTCTAAGAGCTTCTTGGTAACAAGCGATCGCATCTTCTATATTCTGTGCTTTCTCACCTTTTATTCGGTTACCGTAAGCATTACCGAAATTATGTTGTATCTGTGCCCAATTAATCGGAAAAGCCTCAAAGGTATAAACTCTAAGAGCCTGTTGCCAACAAGTGATCGCTTCTTCTAGGTTTTGTGCTTTCTCACCTTTTATTCGGAAATAGTAATCAATACCGAGATTATGTTGTGTCCTTGCCCACTCAATAGGAAATGCCTCAAAGGTATAAACTCTAAGAGCTTCTTGGTAACAAGCGATGGCCTCTTCTATATTCTGTGCTTTCTCCCCTTTGATGCGGTGACCATAAGAAGCACCAAGATTATT
>NZ_JAAHHE010000487.1:0-3993 GCF_010692525.1 Moorena sp. SIO3B2 | reverse complement strand
AGGATTGTTACTGCTTATCAAAACTATGAAAAGTGAAGAATTGGTATAAACTTTGGTATTCACTAGGGATCTCCAACCAGAGTGAAAGCAGCCCAATAGTAGGGATGAGAAAAGCTTTGTTTTCCTGGTCCTGACAATTCTGGGGGTAACGAGATGTTCTTGCCCGAGCCATATAACTGATTATTCTCGATACGCACATTGCCTTGAATCATCGCTAACTGTGCCTGTCGTAAGGCTTCGCTTTTACTCGATGTCTTTCTCAACTGACGGTAAAACTCAGTAGTCAGCCCTAGAGCACCTTGATCACTGACATACCAAAGGGTTGCCAAAGTCGAGTCAACTCCGGCCTGAAAGGCTGACCCAGCAAAACCCAACTCTGCTTCTCGATTGCCCAAAGCAGTTCGACAAGCACTGAGTACCAACAACTCTACCGATGGCTCATAAAGCAGATTTTCCATTTCATACAGCCTTAGTTTCCGGTTCCACATCTGAATGTAGGAATCGTTAGGAGTTCCGGAGTTGAACTCTGCATGGGTGGCTAGGTGAATGATGCCATATTGCTGCTGTTCTCGTTGAGCCCTTAAATTGTCCAGAGTAAAGGCTTCGTTGAGAAAAGAGCGACCTTTCCACAGTTTTTCAGTGATGGTGCTTAACTCCACTTCTACCCCAGGCAAAGGCTGTTGATAAGGAAATTTCGATGCTCCCATTGCCAGAACCTCGAAGGGTCTGACATCTGTGTGACGAGAATAGGTTAAGCTCAGACTAGGCACCAAGTTAACACCATACTTCTCAACCAGATATTTTTGCCCATCGTAGATAGCTGCTATAGGTAGGGAACGCAAACCCTCATCCATAGCAAATATTAGGCTCTTAATCTTGCGGGCGTTTAATTCCTTCTCTAATGGCCCTATGATCCATCGATAAAGTTGCTCAGCTGGGTAATGGTGGGCTTTGGCATCCAAGCTGTGGGGATTGCTAAGCGATCGCTGAAATCTATTGGTCACAGCTAGGACTTGATCGCGACTGGCACCATTGATTCGCCGGACAATTGGATTACCTTCAGCGGTGATTACCAAAAGTTCCAGCTGGTCGTTTGCTTGTGGTAAGCAACGCTCTGGTGCTTGAGGCACCTCAGAGAGTCGGTAACCAAACCGTCGGTCGATTTTGGGAACAGGGATTGAGGGAGTTTGACATCGAGTGCCTGGTAAGGTACTGGAATTTTCGACAAAACTGACGTAAATCACCGCAGTCTTTAACCCTGTCTCCCTCTCAAGCTCCCGAGTCCGATTGCGGACATCATTCTGAGTGTTGATTTTGGTCTTGAACGGTCGCTGAAAGTGTGACTCATACTCTTTGGTGAAGGCTTCTTCAATTAAATAAACTGGGTCACTTTCAGGTGAAACCTCTTCAGTTGTGGAATTTGATTGAGATGAAGCAGTAGGGGTTCCAGGTTCTGAACTACCAGGGTCTGAGCTACCAGGGTCTGAACTACTAGGGTCTGAACTAGAGGGCTCTTGCGTGTCACTTATAGTCTCGTCAGAGGGGGAAACGGCACGCTGGTCGCCACTGTCTCCATCGTTGGGCTCACTTGTGTCAGGGGGTGTGTCATTGATAGGAGGCTCGGGTTTAGGAGGCTCGGGTTTAGGAGGCTCGGGTTTAGGAGGCTCGGGTTTAGGAGGCTCGGGTCTAGGAGGCTCGGGTTTAGGAGGGTCTGTTATTATGATAGGGTCTGTTATTATGGTAGGGCCTGGATCGTCCTTGTTAGGATCTGGCTCAGGGTTAGGTTCAGATTCGGAGGCATCTATCAAATTAAACTTACCGTCGTTCCCGTTCCCGAAAGCATCCAAACCTAACTTGATTTCCCCATCGTTTCTTTTTTGTTCTATTTTTTGTTTTTGCTCTTCGGTGATCTTTTCCTGACTAACGAACTCTATATCACCAGCATTACCACTTACATCACCACCATCACGTTGACTACCAGCTCCTGTGTTGATCTCCAAGTTAAACTTATCAAACTCGATATTATCTAAATTTGGAACCTGAAACCTTACTTTCCCAGCATTTCCAGGGACTTCTACCTGGGTGTTTATTATGATATCGACTGTTTCTCCCCCTGTTGTAATACTGCCGTTTTTGGTTTCCAAAAATACATTACCAGAATTATTACCATTGTTTTCTGTGGTTCTTATTTGGGTAAAAGTTAAACCATCACTATTGCGAAAAATAATGTCACCTTGAGCAGATAAGATTACAGGACCAGCATTACCTTGAATGACAGGATCATTACCAGGATTACTGGTGTCGATATCACCAATGGTGATACTGCCTGATGAAACATCTCCAGAATTGTCGGTAACTTGAGATGAAGCATCTCCAGAATTGTCGGTAACTTGAGATGAAGCATCTCCAGAATTGTCGGTAACTTGATTGGTCAATTCATCTTGAGTCAAGCCCGCCCTCAAAATCACGGCACGACTACTTCTTAAAGTGTTAATATCTGATTGGCCAATATCTGAAGCTGAATCTGGATCTAAATCAGCTAGCCCAGTATCTGGTGCGGTGATTTTGATATTCCCACCTTCAATATTTCCTGTGGACTCTACTTTAAGAGAAGACCCTGTGTAATCCCCAAACGTAACATCCCCGTCAGCAGTGATAATTGGGTCTTGGAGGCTAACAAAGTCGCCTGGTTCACCAGCTAAATTCTCAATTGAGAAATTACCGCCACTGGCAAAGTGAGCATCTGTAGAGATCTTGCCATCGCTGACCAAGCTCAGGTCGCCACCACTCTGGAAGCGGGTGTCGGGATTCTTCAGTGCTAGGATATCAATGCCCCCATCCCCCTGAATCTTGAGGTTTCCTCCTGCTACCGCTTGGAAGGAATTATCTGTTGTGTCCCTGATCAGCACCGTCTCTTTTGCTAATAAGGTTAAGTCCTTAGTGCTGGATAGCTGGCTTTCGCTCAAATTCAGGTTGTTGTTGGCAGACAGGGTAATGTTATCGCTAGATATCTGGCTTGCACTCAGAGTCAGGTCATTGTTGGCAGACAGGGTGGTGTTCTTGCTAGATAGCTGGCTTGCGCTCAGAGTCAGGTCATTGTTGGCAGAAACAGTCAGGTTATTGTTGGCAGACAGGATTGCCCTTTGTGCTGTTATGTCCTTAGCAGTTACATCCCCAGGCGCTATAGTGATGCCAGAACCAGTCAAGGTCACGGTGTCATCACCATTATCCGTAAATTCTGTGGCATGACTGACACCATCCCCGGTTAATAGCTCCGCTAAAGAGAGCGGTGTAAAAGATTGTTCTGCTGTGGAAGGATCTGAGGTTAGGGCTTCAACTTCCAAATTCAGCAACAGTCCTTGCTGGCTAATTTTTACCAAACTTTCCCCAGGCACAGCAGCTATAGTAATTGTTCCTTCTGGAAGCTCCAGTTGATTGGTATTAATGACAGTACCACCGATTAAAGTCAGGTTATTTCCTGCTAGGATTTCTATACCCTCATTAAAAATTAGTCCTGGTGTCTCGGATGTTCCAAACGCAAAGGCACTGGGTGTACCGTCTAAGGTAGAGTAGTCATTGTCACCAAAGGCATTAAACCAATTCTCATCACCAAAGCCAATGCTGGTGGCCGTAGTTGCGGTGAATGAACCGGGGACATCCAGCTGGCTATTAGCACCAAAAATTATGCCTGCTGGGTTCATTAAAAACAGGTTAGGGTTGCCCTCCCCTGTGATTTTTATCAGACCGTTGATCACAGAAGCATTACGACTGGTGACCCGACTCAGAATGTTTTTTATACCCGGTTGAGATAGGAAGTTAGCAATTTGGTCTTGGTCTAGACCAAACTCCTCAAAGCTGTGAAAGAGATTATCTCCAGAGGGGGTTCCACCATCAATGTCAAATTGATTGCCATCGGAGGTGACTTGGGTCGGAGTGCTATCATCGGCTTTAATCTGTGCTTGAGTTGGCATCACACCAATATGGGCTACCAAC
>NZ_JAAHHE010000486.1:0-3999 GCF_010692525.1 Moorena sp. SIO3B2 | reverse complement strand
ATGTGCAGCACGTACAAAATTACTTTGCCCATAGACCTGAAGATTTACTAATTATGAATATTACTGGTGGGGATGGATGGGAACATTTATGTTCTTTTCTAAAATGTTCTATCCCTGACCAACCATTCCCCCATAAAAATCTAGCCAATCAACCGCAGTTAGATGTGATGAGTCAAAGTAGAAACGCAAATTAATAACAGAGTTTAGGAAATTGTTTGAATTAACATTGCAGCTCATTCAATAATCTATGAAGCAGCTTTTTAAAGGTCGCACTATAGCAATCCTATCTGATTCGTGAAATAAATGGGCTGCTTTAAGGCAGGAGGCAGAAGGCAGAAGGCAGATGAGAAGGGAGTTGGAGCTAGTTTTTAAGAAGTCCAGTGATTTTACAAGCGATGCAGCGCGGTCTTGGGGAGGCAGCGCGGTCTTGGGGGTCCCCCCCATGAGCGACTGCCGTGGTTTCCCCCATGAGCGACTGCATCAAGACAATGATTTAGGATTGCTATAGCTTAATTATTGCTCATCGATTATCCACCATCCACAATGTAGATTTGATTGTGGTTTTGGAAAAAGGTCCCATTGTGGAGACTGGCACTCATGCAGAATTAATCGCTAAAGGGGGAAGATATGCCTAGTTCTATAAAATACAATTCCCTGGAAAGATGCTTGTGAATTAACACTTGTAATTTCCGGAATATAACCCTATAATTTGAATCAACGGAATATCGATTTCACCTATTTTAGGCTGTTGTTTCTCATCAAAAGTTACATCTCATGAAAACCCAACCACCAACTCAAGGCGTAATATATTGTGCTGTTGACTTATGGTCATATGTAGAATCTGCTGTAATCAGTGCTTTTGCTCTTCGTCAGGTATCGCCTAAGCTACCAATCATCATCCTGTCAAATCTAAGAAATACAGAACTTCAAGAGCAATTGTATGAATTTAATATTGTCATCCAACCAATTCTTATCCCTGAAAAAGAGAGGCAGAATAATGTAATGATATCAAGGTGGATCAAAACCCGCTTGAATACGTTCACAGAGTTTGATGAAACTCTATACTTAGATGCTGATATTATACCTGTAAAACCAATTGATGAAATTTGGAGTTTTTTACAATTTGCCAATACTGCTCTGACAATCGATCCATATCCTACAATTTCTCAGTTAATTTCTAAGTTCACCCATGTTTCTCAAGTAGAAAGAACTTATACATCAAAAATTTGTGCTGGTGATTCTGTTCAGTTTAACGGTGGATTAATACTTTGGAGAAATAATTATGATGGCAATACTCTATTTGAAACTTGGCATAAAGAATGGAGCAGATTTAAACAGCAAGATCAATTAGCTTTGAGCCGAGCAATTCAGGAAACTAAAACTAAAATTGCACATATACCATCTGCTTATAATTATCCGATTCCTTTTATTTTAAATATCTTAAATATCAGTCAGATAGAAGAGATAGAGCAGCTCAATAAATTAAAACCAGACCTTCCTCAATTGAGGGATATTCAACTTATTCATTGCTATCAATCAATAACATTATATTCAAATATTTTCAAGGAAGTTGCTATAAGATTAATGCCTGATGCCACTGAAAAAGCCTTAAGATGCTTAAAGTCTATAAGTAAAGTCTATAAGTGAATGTTAGTTGGGGGCATCTCAATTATGCAATTAACCAAAAATTATGGCTAATTGCTAATTGGCTAGCCCCATTTAATCCCCCAGAAAAATCGCCAGTACTTTTAGGCTTGTGGTAGTATTTTTATTGAAAATTAACTAATTACTGGGTTAATTGAAATGGGTTAATCTAAAATAAAATAGAGTTGAGCAGATATTGCGGTCTTACAGGACACAAACGGAAATATTCTGGCGCTCCAAATATACTACCAAGGGCGGCTTTTACATGGCGGCCATTTATAATAATGTGTTTGCTAGGAGCCGCTGTAGCTTCTGAGTCTTGATACTTAGCCCAAACATAAACAGCACCAGAACTTTCAACAGGATACTGATGCTTCAATAGTTGGTCAACTGTAGATTTAATATTTTGTTTCGTCACCCTAACTAAAGCTTGGATATGATTAATTAAACGCTCATCCTCAAGAATTGAAGCTGAAGCGCACTGGGCAAGTGAACTAACGCAAGAAGCATAACTGGCGCGAAAATTTCGTATTTTCTCTATAGTGCTTTCATCAGAAACAAAAAAACCAATTCTCAGACCTCCCAAACCTAACATTTTGGTCATGGAATCAACATGGATCAAGTTTTGGCTTTGAGATGAATTAATTCTCCCTAAAATAGTAGCTGCTGATTCCTTTGTACTAGCAAAAACCCGATATACCTCATCCGATATAACTTTAACCTGATAGTCTTGAGCCCTGTTTACTATTCGATTAAGTTCTATCTGAGATATTTCTGCACCCGTGGGATTGTTAGGAAAATTCACAACTAAAACGGAGGGTTGATAACTTGAAATTTCATTAATAATCACATCGGCGACGTTTTTATCTCTGGGATCGTAGGTGCGAATTACTGCTCCTAATGCTTGCGCCCACATATAATAAGGAGACCAGCCAGGTTTTGGTAAAAGGATTGTATCCTTTGGCTGCAAGCTAATCAAAAAAGCCATCCACAAAGCTTCTTTGGCTCCAGATGTAATCAATATTTGCTCTTCATTAATGCTATTGCCTGCTTTGAAGAGGTAACTGGCGTATGCAGAGCGTAAGCTTTTCATCCCTTGGGAATCAACATAACCTAACGGTGCTTCTTTCATACTAGTTAAAATTAGCTCTTTAATCCAGTTAGGCTGGTCAAGCTGAATCTCCCCAATAGACAAATCTACGAGGTCTGTTCGAGAAATGTCTGTTGCCACAGATGTGGGATAACCCTTGAAATTGGTTTGAAAACTGGTGAGAATGCTATCGATATATTGATTCATAACAAAAGAGCGATCGCTACACGCCTGGGTAATATAAACTCTCGGTACTATGGCATCATGTAATACATATTCAGGTTCTCAATTGACCCAGCGAGTAATTCCCGTTCGCTCAAGGATACATGAATACGTTCCACTTGTTTACCCTGATAATGAGCATGGACTCTACTTGCCATTTCATGCCCTAACTTATTGATAAAGTTATTAGCATCAAGTAAATCCAAATGCAAGGTTTTATCTTGATTACCTTTACTAAAGGCAACTGTCAGTTCATCACAAGCATTTAATAGTTGTAGAGCCTGGGGTGACAAAACTTTCCTCAGCCTCTGTTGCACATCTACCTGCTGCCATTCTTTAGAGTCAATTTCAGGATAAAGTTTGATGGTGCTATGACCATCTAAGAAAAAATCAAAACCGATGAGCAGCTTGTTATTCACAATCAATGTGCGCACATCTTCCCTTTCTCCATGGAGAGATATTGCTGCTTCCAGCTTTTCTGGATAGTCCTCAATAATAAACCAGATTTTTAACCGAGAATTGGCTTTTTCTGGGCGCAAATCGACTCCAGCAGCAATCTTTTTGACTTTGCTCCAATCAAAGCGATCGCTATAAAATTTCTGGAAGAGACTATAATCTAACTGTGCCTTATCCATTGCTTCCACTGCCCGGAAGAACTCCAACACCCCGTTGATTTCCTTAGGAAAATATTGCTGATCTCGAAACCAGAGGTTAAAGCGAGCAGGATAAAGCCGATCTCCGGCAATTTTGCAAGAACACTCAATTGTGTAACCCCCTGCTTTCTCCACCAAATGCTTGAAGAGTTCCAGAGGATAAATATCTGGGATGTTAAACGCTTGTTGGTGGGCTTCAAGATAGCGTATATTCTTCTCCATATCTAACAAATGCTGAGTCATTATTTGTGTTCCCTTTGAGGATTTTTATTTAACAATTCCTGTTGGAGATTATGGTAACCAGAAGGGTTAATCGGTAATAAATATTCGGCAATTAGATTCCAGCCATATCTATGAGGATTAACCCCCAAGTCAGTAATCAGTTGATCG
>NZ_JAAHHE010000485.1:0-3999 GCF_010692525.1 Moorena sp. SIO3B2 | reverse complement strand
GAAGAATGAAGAATGAAGAATGAAGAATGAAGAATGAAGAATGAAGAATGAAGAATGAAGAATGAAGAATGAAGAATGAAGAATGAAGAATGAAGAATGAAGAATGAAGAATGAAGAATGAAGAATGTAGAATGTAGAATGAAGAATGTAGAATGTAGAATGAAGAATGTAGAATGTAGAATGAAGAATGTAGAATGAAGAATGAAGAATGTAGAATGTAGAATGTAGAATGTAGAATGTAGAATGTAGAATGTAGAATGAAGAAGGCAGAATGAAGAAGGCAGAAGGCAGAAGGCAGAATGAAGAAGGCAGAAGGCAGAAGGCAGAAGGCAGAAGGCAGAAGGCAGAAGGCAGAATGTAGGATGGGAAATTCTAAATTCTAAATTCTAAATTCTAAATTCTAAATTCTAAATTCTAAATTCTAAATTCTAAATTCTAACTTCTAACTTCTAAATTCTAAATTCTAAATTCTAAATTCTAAATTCTAACTTCACTTTGATGCTAGTTGATCAGCCCAGCGAGTTGTTTCTGGCAATCGATACTTAGATGTGCAGCGCAACACATAATCAATTGCTGTGGGTAAGCTGATGCGATGACCAATGGAAACATAGACTGGCTTAACTCCAGTCCGAGTACGCACAACGGCTCCAATGATTTCTCCATCATCCCTCAGCGGTTGCCAATTACCTTTGTTTTCGGGCAACTGTTCATGATCACCAATGAATCGGGACTTAGCTACACCAATGGTAGGAATATCTGTCAGTACCCCCAGATGGCAGGCAAGACCAAAGCGACGAGGATGGGCAATGCCCTGACCATCACACAAAATTAAGTCAGGGATAATGCTAATTTTTTCCAAAGCATCCAGTACTACAGGGACTTCTCGGAATGATAGGAAACCTGGTACATAAGGAAAGGTAGTGGGTCTGCGTGCGATCGCATTTTCCCTCAGCTGCAAGTCGGGAAAGCTTAAAACTGCTACTGCTGCCTGTGATATAGCGCCATCCTCCTCAAAACCTACATCCACACCAGCAACATATTGCACTTCCCCCAACTGATCTTCAGAAATTACTTCAGGTTGTAGTTGTTGTTGAATTGCTTTGGCTTCTTCACTATTGACTGGCCAAGGGTGGCGTTGTTGGATCTCCATAGTAATTTCATTATTGGTATGTGGAAATTTTCCATTCCCTTGGGCAACATAAACTATGATTAATCATGGTTAATTAATTAACTAGATTCGGTTCCACTGAGTTCAAAACGTTGGCGCAAGATAAATTCTGCGATCGCTAAATCAACTGGGGTAGTTACCTTCAAATTCGTCTCCTCCCCTTCCACAATCTTTACTGGCAAGCTGCACCGTTCAAACAAAGCGGCATCATCCGTAACTTCCCAGCCAGCCTCACGTCCTTGGTCATGGCACTGTTTCAACAACTTCACCTCAAATCCCTGGGGTGTCTGTGCTGCCCACAATCCCTTCCGATCGGGTGTATCTTGAACAAGATTGGCTTCATCCACCACTTTAATCGTATCCTTGACTGGCACAGCGGCAATTAGACCGGGACAACCCATTAAGACTTGGGCACACCGTGCCAGTAACTCAGGGCTAGCTAAGCATCTAGCACCATCGTGAATCAACACCCTTTTGGCTTCTGCTGGTAAAGCCTGCAAGCCATTATAGACAGATTCTTGCCGCGTTTCACCCCCCTCAATCAACTCCACAGGTTTAGATAGGGCAAGTTCAGCTAGAATTGCTTTAAACTCTGGCCAGTCATAGGGTTGTCCCATGATCCCAATCCAGCTAATACTACTGGCTTTCTCTGCTGCTAGGAGTGTCCAAGCCAGTATTGGTTTACCTAGAAGTGTTAAAAGAAGCTTATTGCGATCGCTCCCCATCCGTCGTCCCATTCCGGCTGCTGGAATTAATAAATGCACGATATTCTACCTCTTAGCTGCTGCTTCATGGCTGAGCTTAGGATAATATGCCCTGGATATAATTCAGAATTAGTCGTTCAAGCGTCAAGTTAAAATTAAACTGATCCGTAAGCTCAAGTAATTTGAGATGAGAATACTAGCCCTTGTTCCTGGTGGAATTGGCGACCAAATCCTGTTCTTTCCCACCCTCTCACAACTAAAACAGTATTATCCCAAAGCTGAGATTGACGTTATTGTGGAACCGCGAGCCAAGGGGGCTTATCGGGTTTGTCAGTCAGTCGATGAAGTTCTAACCTTTGATTTTAAAGACCGCAATGGTCTCGCAGATTTTGGTAACTTGTTGGGAGTGATCCGCGATCGCGAGTACGATGCTGCGATGACCCTGGGACGTCGGTGGTCAGTTGGGCTGTTGCTCTGGATGACTGGTATTGTGCGTCGAATTGGTTACCAAGCTGGTTCAAGGGATTTGTTTTTTACCAACCCTGTGCCCCTAAAAACTGAGCAGTATGCTGCCCATATGTACCACGACTTACTACTAGGTTTCGGTATTAACGTTCCTTGTCAAGAACTCGCGGTTAGAGTTCCCAAATCAGATATTGAGTGGGCAGAAGCTCAACAGCAACAGCTAGAGATTCCAGAAATTGGCTACATTCTTATTCATGGTGGTTCTAGTAAACTCGCTCTGTCCCAAGGAATTGATAAAATCTACCCAGTTGAGCAATGGCAGAAGATTGTTGAGGACATTCGCCAAAAACAACCAGATCTGCCCATTGTCTTGCTAAAAGGGCCAGAGGATGCAGAATGGTGCCAGGCTATGATCGAGTACCATCGTGACATCATTGTTACTGCTCCAGAAGATATTGGTAAATTGGCAGCCATGATTGCTGGTGCTAATTTGATGCTGTGTACCGATAGTGCACCGATGCATTTAGCTGTAGCTGTTGGTACTCCTACCATTGCCTTGTTTGGTCCGACAGAGGCCAAAAAACTACTACCTGCCAAGGAGGGGGTATACGGTATTCAATCACCTACCGGTCGGATTGCCGATATCAAACCGGAAACTGTATTAGAGCAAATTTGGGGTAGTTAGTATAATCCCACTATGTCTTGAGGGAGTAATCAGCCCGCTTTTCTGTTTTCCCCAAACTCTGTTGAGGATAGAAAGCTGACCAAAAATTTTGGGGTTCAAGCCTGGCCTTTGGCCACGCTACGCGAACGCCCATAAGCGGGCGACTTTTACGGAAATAATCAAAGCAATAGTGTATAATTAATTTAATTGTGTAGCCTAGCACAGGCAGGATTCGTCGGTACTGCCCCATTGAACAACGATCGTTTTGCGATGCTAGTACACGAGGCGCGAAAAACCTCGCTATACGCATGGGTCTTAACGGACACCGAAAACCAGTAAAATAACAAATTCAAAGTATATAACGTACCGTGGGGTTAGAAGTTACCGTAAGAAGAGTGGAGCCTTAATCAACAAGTTTTAACCCTTTTACGCATAGCCGACTAACCATAAAGGCGACCCTCTGATAAGGTTTCGTCTCCGGCACACGGGAACGGGGAAACACCCAACGCTTAGGGAGACAAGCCCACTGGGGTTAGTTAAATTAGGCTCGATACTTGGTTTTTCCGAGACGGGTATTTGGCTTAAGTATTGCCTTTCAGGATAGCTAATTTTAGCGATGCAGCGCGGTCTTGGGGGTTTCCCCCATGAGCGACTGCATCAAGACAAGGCGTGTCGTAGAACTAAGAATCCCCGCTCATAAGCGGGCGGGGAGTGTCAAGCTATAGGGGTTGATTGAGATGATCATCAACCCGATATGGAATTATACTTTGCACAGGCATAAACTGCCCATTCATCGTATTTCTTATGCCAATATAGCGTTTCTTATACTTATCAGCCCCGGCTCCATCTCCCCATCTCCCTATCCATCTTTTTTATGATGGGTATTCAACCGGACTTGATATCACCCCCTGAGATTTCGATCAGATCAAACAAAGTATCATCTAGTTCATAGCCAAGTAACTGAGCCATCGACTTGAGGCGGGATTGGCTTTGTATAC
>NZ_JAAHHE010000484.1:0-3999 GCF_010692525.1 Moorena sp. SIO3B2 | reverse complement strand
AGGGAGTGCATCACATTAGCCATTCTACTGCCCCATTCCCCGACCGCCTCTTCCGCGTTCCAATCCCTGTCCTCTTCATGTCGTCTTCTAGAACCCATCACTCTGGAGTCTTTCTTTTTTTGAGCATTTGTCCTAGAAGTAGAGTGAGAATATTTCGGTTTATAGGTATGAGTAGTGCGCATAGCTATTTCCTTTTTTCTTAAGTAAGTATTCAGCTATCAGCTGTCAGCCGTCAGCAAATCAATGGGAGGTAGTAAACAAGCTGGGGGGTGCTGGTACGGCTGGTTTAAAATCCCTGCTCGTTTTACACTATCCCTACCGTGCCGTAAACAGGCGTCGAACGTTTACGCATCCCCCCATCAGCTGATAGCTGATAGCTGACGGCTGAATGCTTTCATCCCATGTACCCTTAAAGAAAACAATATCAGTCGATCGGATCGTCTTCATGGAGCGCGACATGGCACCCCTTTCTCAAACCAACTGGTATCACTCTAATCTTAGTTCTCTGTTTCAAGAAATCGAGCGAGTTCGTAACTATTTAGAAAAATACATAGAAGGTAATATAAATCAACAAACCGTTACTGAAATTGTTGACGATACTTCTGCCCTGGCTAAACTTTGTAACAAATTCCTTCTCTCCCCCTTTGAAAGGGATATCCTGCTCATGTGCGCGGGAATGGAAATCGAACCATTATTCCATTCTTTGTTTGCCCAAGCCCAAAAAAATAGTCCTAACAAAAACTATCCTACTCTCAGTTTAGCTTTTGACGCCATTCCCGGAGCCAATTGGGGTGTCCTTTCTCCCCAACGCCCTTTACTTTACTGGCAACTGCTCCACATAGAACCAGGATTGATCCTAAGCCAGTCCCCCCTCTATATTGACCAGCGTATCCTCTGCTTTCTTTTAGGTGAATATGCCACAGACGAGGAATTAGCAGGCAAGATCATACCCCTACCGCCTCAGACCAACGGTCATCTTTTGCCTAGCTCTCAGTTAAGTATAGGGTCGCAATTGATCACCATTTGGTCTGGCAGCGAGGGGAGAAATAGCTATCCCGTGGTGCAATTATCTGGCTCGGATCGAAGCACAAAATACCAAATTGCCTCCGCCACTTGTCAGGGTTTGGGGTTAAAGTTACAAACTCTCGAACCATTGGCTCTGACCACCAACCCCCAGGATGTCTACCTACTCGCGAAGCGTTGGCAAAGGGAAGCCCATCTTAGCAATAGTGTCCTGTTTATTGACTGGGATAGTTATAATTTTACCGAGCCAGGGCGGGAGTTGGCTCTGAGCCAATTTATTGATAGTAACAATACTCCCTTAATCCTCAGCAGCAATGACAGAAAAATTGACTGTCAGCGGACTGTTGTTAACCTAGACATCCCCCCATTGAGCCACCAGGAACAATATGACCTGTGGGAATGCCATCTCGGGTCAGCAGCAGCAGAACTTAACGGTCAAATTCAGCGCATCGCCGTACAGTTTAACCTCAGTAGTGCTAGTATTCAAGCCGCCTGTGATCAATTCAAAATTCAAAATTCAAAAGTTCAATTATGGGATTTCTGCCGCCAAATCAGCCGTAATCAATTAGAACACTTAGCGCAACCGATAAATGCTACTGCTACCTGGGACGATCTCGTATTACCTACCCCACAACGGCTGCTTCTTGGGGATATTGCCACTCATCTCAGATACAAGTATAAAGTCTATCAGGAATGGGGTTTCGCCCATTTTGGGGATCGGGGTTTGGGCATCAGCGCCCTATTTTACGGTGCTAGCGGTACTGGTAAAACCATGGCTGCAGAGGTATTAGCCAACGAATTTCGCCTGGATCTTTATCGCATCGACCTAAGTCGAGTAGTCAGTAAATATATTGGAGAGACCGAAAAGAATCTGCGGCGGATCTTTGATGCTGCTGAAACAGGTAGTGCAATTCTTCTGTTTGACGAAGCCGATGCCCTGTTTGGTAAGCGTACCCAAGTTAAAGACAGTCACGACCGCAACGCTAACATCGAAGTCAGCTATTTGCTGCAGAGAATGGAAGCCTATCAAGGGTTAGCTATTTTGACCACCAATTTCCAAAGCGCTCTCGATAGTGCCTTTGAGCGCCGGATTCGCTTTGTGGTCGAGTTTCCTTTTCCCGATTCCGAAATCCGTACCCAAATTTGGCAGCGGATTTTTCCGACTATGACACCAACCCAAAACTTAAATTACCAGAAACTGGGTCAACTCAAAGTAGCTGGCGGAAATATTCGCAATATTGCCCTTTATGCCGCTTTTTTTGCCGCCGCCGCCGATGAACCCGTGAACATGGAACATATCTATGAAGCGACAAAACGGGAATATCAAAAGTTGAAGAAAATGTTGACAAACGAAGAGATTGAAGGCTGGTTTTAGTTGTGGGGAGTTAATGGGAATCGGGAATCGGGAATCGGGAATCGGGAATCGGGAATCGGGAATCGGGAATCGGAGGCGTAGGGTGGGCAAATGCTGACCCTGTGACAACAATATCTCGAATCGGGTCCATTTGCCCACCTTCCCTGAGCGGCTGTGGGGTTTGGTGGGCAAATGCTGAACCTCTGACAACAATATCTCGAATCGGGTCGATTTGCCCACCCTACAAGGGGTTTGGTGGGCAAATGCTGACCCTCTGACAACAATATCTCGAATCGGGTCGATTTGCCCACCCTACAAGCTTTATTTTTAATTTTTAATTTTTAATTTTTAATTACTCAAACCGTTTGAGCCTCATTAATATAAAAAGGATAAACCAGGTTAAACCTAGAATTAGTGACTCGCACCGTATAGGTAATACTTATTAACAACAATCCCTCTATTTCACTGTCCTCAATATTAATTTCCTCCACATCTATACGATGCTCATGGTTCAACAGAGCATCAGAAATCGTGCCTCTTATTCCCGTAATTAACCCTTGAGTAATTTCCTCAAACAGAAACTGACTCAATTCGCAACCAAAATCAGGCTGCATAATCCGTTCAGCTGGACGGGTTGACAGGATAATTTCCAGACTTTGGACAATATCCTCCTGATCAGACACCATCTCCACCGTTCCAGTATCCCCATTAAATGTAGGGGGAAAACTCCATCCTGTCCCTAAAAAAGAGCTGTTTTGTTCCATTTGTCTCTTGCCTCTTGCCTTAATAGTATTTTTAGGGTGCGTTAGCTATTAGCATAACGCACTATTGTATCGAATTTGTGCGTTAGCGACATCGTAACGCACCCTACGGACTTGATTTTAAATTTTGAATTTTGAATTAAAAAAATTTGGTGGACAAATAATGTACCTCTGACCATGTAATCATAAATCATCGACCTTTGCCCACCCTACAATAACTGAATTTTGAATTTTGTTTTAGTCAACCTTCCCCTTATCGGTCAATTTCTTAACTAGGTTTTCATGTTCCGGTGATTTTAATCCCTCCTGTAAAATGGCTAATACTTGGCCTAAGTCTCCGGTAAGTAAAGCATCTTGGGCTAACCATAACCCAGGGAAGTAGTCACTACAGATAATGCCTTTATCATTCGGGTTTAGTTTAATATATTTTCCTTCCCTTAACCGAAACCAATCAAGTTCTCCGTCATAAACCCGCCAAACTAAATATTCTTGAACTTGATTACGTCGGTAAGCTTTTAATTTATCATTTAAATCAATAGAGGCCGTACTGGCTGCTATTTCTACGATTAATTCTGGCGCACCTTCTACATAGCCGTCTTCACTAATCCTTGATTGTCCATCTACCGTTAGTCTTAGTAAAGCATCCGGTTGAGGTTCATTGTCGGCATCTAGACGTACAGTCGCATTATCTCCCACTTCTACCCCTGGTGTAGCTGACCAATATGTACCTAACCAAGTCATAATACGAGCATGGGGATTAGCATGTTGGGTCATTCTTAAGGGTGATGCCATATAAACAATTCCTTCGATTAATTCCGCTTTTTTGACATCAGGCATTTGTTCATAACGCTGTTCAAATTC
>NZ_JAAHHE010000483.1:0-4004 GCF_010692525.1 Moorena sp. SIO3B2 | reverse complement strand
GGGATAACGATGGGAATTTGATCACAACTCTAAATCAGGATAGCTGTTGGCATGTACATATAAAGGATTATCATTGCGGTCTTACCTCTGCGGTATTTTCTCCAGACGGAACTAAAATTATTACTACCAGTAAAGATAATACAGCTAAATTGTGGGAGCACAATGGTGAGCTTATCCACATATTTAAGGGACATACCGGTTGGGTTAATTCAGCTTTATTTTCCCAAGACGGTAAAATTATTACCGCTTATGAAGATAGCACTGCTAAGTTATGGGATAAGGATGGAAAATTAATTAAAACCTTAGCAGGACATTCCGAGGCAGTCAAAAAAGCATTGTTTTCCCCAGAGGGTAATAACATTATTACCGTTAGTGATGATGATACTGCCAAAATTTGGGATTTGGATGGAAACGCGATCGCTAAATTAATCGGTCATCAATTATCGGTTACTACTGCAGCGTTTGCTCCCCATGGAGACAAACTAATCACCGCCTCTGATGACTCTACAGTCAAGTTATGGGATATCACCCAACAACCAGTTAATTCTAGTTTTAGACATTCAGCATCTGTGAATTCTGCTGTGTTTTCTCCTGACGGCACAAAAATCTTGACAGCCACTACCGATAAAAACGCTTATTTATGGGATCTGAACGGAAAATTGCTTAAGCAACTTCCTCATGGCTGTGATGTCTCGAATCACTGTTCTGTAAAAACAGCAGCTTTCTCCCCTAATGGTAACTATATTATTACGACTTCCGATGATGGCAAAACCCGGTTATGGAATGGAAAAGGCGATCGCCTGATCATGGCTATTAATTTACATGATCACTATAATAACTTAACGATATTCGGTAGGAGTGGTGCTAAATTTGCCAGCTTTTCCCAAGATGACCAGCAAATTCTGACTACGTCTTACGATCAAACTGCCAAGTTATGGAATTTTAGTGGCAGTGAACTTATATAAATATCAGAGTACAAAGGACACAAGGGGGTAGTTAATTCCGCTGTCCTATCTCCTAACGGCCAGCAAATCCTTACGGCTTCTAACGATAAACTGGCGAAGTTGTGGAACTTGAACGGAGAAATAATTACTAATTTTAAAGGACATCAAGATGCTGTTAATTCCGCCGTCTTTTCCCCTGATGGTAAAACAATTCTCACTGCTTCAGCAGATCACACGATAAAGCTGTGGGATTTGAATGGAAACCTGATCCGAACCTTTGGAGGAGGTCGTGAGAAAGGACATATGTTTGATGTTAATTCAGCGGTGTTTTCTCCCGATGGTAAAACAATTCTCTCTGCTTCTTCTGATAAAACTGCCAGGTTGTGGGATTTAAACGGTAGGTTAATCCTGGTGATGAGAGACAATAATGCTGCTGTGAACTCCGCCGTCTTTTCTCCCGATGGCACCAAAATCCTCACTGCTTTCAGCAATGGCACTGCCAGGGTGTGGCTCAAGCCGGAGGCTATATATGAGTGGTTGCAAACAGCTAAAATTTATCAGCTCTCACCAGGAGATCGGAAGGTGTTTGGTTTAGAGCACAGCGATCCTAGATAAAATCCTGATGATTTCAGATGCCCTACTTGATTGACTTTTTTGGCTTCGTAGGTTGGGTTGAAGATAGTGAAACCCAACCCTGGTAATGATTTTAGGTAAAATCAATGGTTTTAGTTTTTTTTTATTCACTCAGGTGAGGTACCACGCCTTACTTCCTTGAAAGCGTGGCTCCCAGTTTCATTCGCCGTTGCTGTGTTGGGGGCGTTGCTGAATTAAGGAATGAATGTGCGATCATTTGGTTTTATTAAAGCCCCCTAAATCCCCCAATTCTGATACCGTTGGCGAAATTAATATTTGTTTACACAAGGGTAGCAGATGGGTAACTTTAAGTTCATGCTCCCCCAGAATTGGGGGTTGGGGGGCTATAAAGACTGCTGTCTTCAGGCTGATATTTCTAAATGTTAAATTCGCCAGCAGTATCAATTCTGGGGGACTTTGAT
Source organism: Moorena sp. SIO3B2 (assembly GCF_010692525.1). NCBI lineage: Bacteria > Bacillati > Cyanobacteriota > Cyanophyceae > Coleofasciculales > Coleofasciculaceae > Moorena > Moorena sp. SIO3B2. The sequence goes on along the minus strand of NZ_JAAHHE010000483.1, from coordinate 2,005 downwards.
AGTTTTGTTCCCCCCAGAATTGGGGGGCTAGGGGGGCAAAACCATACGCATAATCAGCAACGCCGTGTTGGGTACCTCAAAGAAGAAGTTGGGCAAGGTTGAGCTACAAGGTTAATACCATAAACATTAAATTGTAACAGATTAGGGTAGTTCTGAGTAATCCTGTAAGATTTTTTAATGAATAAGTAAATTTACTTATCATTAATGCAAACCGTGACCCACTAGCCCCTAGAATTAGAACCGTCTAGATAATCAAGGAATCGATCTTAACGGATTAATAAACACTTGCAGGGTCAAAGAAAAAATGCAAACACTAACTAATAACTCTCAGTTAATACAATCTTGGTCTACCTCTGAAATTTACCCAATCAGCTATAACGGCAGCCAAGGGAATACTATATCAGATGACGATAAATTGCTCAGCTTGAAAGCAGTATATAAGCAACTATTTAAGGAAAATCGAGATCTTGACTTTCACCATCATGCTAGCCTTGAATCTGCATACCTGAATGGTCAATTGAGCACTCGAGATCTGGTTCGTGAGTTACTTTGCTCGGACATGTATGTTAATTATGTCTTCGCCGTCAATAGTAATTTCCGTTTTGTTGCACTGTGCTTTGAGCGCGTTTTAGGTCGCCAGGCTACACAAAACGAGATCCATAAGTGGAGCTCCCTTTTAGCCTCGGAAGGTCTGATCACCTTTGCGCAGACATTGACCAATTGTGATGAATATATTGCAGCCTTTGGTGATGACATTGTACCGTTTCGCCGCTCTGAGAAACTGTCTTCCAGTAATCAGGGACTCCCGGCACTGCCAAAGGAACTGAGCATCAAACGTTATACAGGAATCGGTAACGTGATACAGCACTACAAATCCAGATCCCTTTTACCCTGGGAAGGCAATCTGCCGCCGCGTGTGGTACGCGAGATCGGCGCAGTTGTTACTGTAGCCGGTACAATTGAAGTTGTTCGTGTTATTCTCACCATTGCTTGGCAGGCTTATAGCACTGGTAGCCTGTGACATCCTCATATTCATTCAAAGATTACGGCATTGCTGAATCTTTGAATGAATATGAGTGGGGTGGGCATCCTGCCCGCCTGGAAATGAAACGGGCAAGATGCCCATTCCACAGGTGTGACCCTAGGGCGAGTAAATCGCCCTAGGGTCGCACCTACTATTAAAATCATTCCATTATTAAGCAACGCCGGATTTTTCCCCTATTCCCTCTTCCCTCTCTTCGCCTCCTCGGAGGGGTTATGGGTGGCTTCCAGATCCGCTGTTCCGGTGATCCGCTGTTCCCTGTTCCCTAAAACCCAAAAATTTGGAATTCACCTAATTGAAAACCGCTATAAATCCCCGACCCTATTGACTTAATGGAGGGACTCCTGTATTATTTTCTGAGAGTAAATTAGCCTAGTTGATAAGCAGGTGCACAAAATTAATTACACATTTTAAAATAATCAAAGCCTTGCAGGGCAAGGGTTACAGAGATTGGCAGTAGGTAATTAATTCTGTGTAGGTGCTTACCTGTTATGATATGCTGTTAAATCGAATTGCCTAAAACTATACTGTGTATAGCTTTGAGATTTTGATGATAATTGATAATTGAAACTACATAGAGCGTTTCTAGGACTCATGAGGTACACAGCATTGTTTGACTATTGGCTCTTGCCTCTTATCCCTGCTCCGAAGTCCCTGCTCCGAAGTCCCTGCTCCCTGCTCCGAAGTCCCTGCTCCCTGCTCCGAAGTCCCTGCTCCCTAAAACCTAGATATTTGTACCTCACAAGTCGTAGAATTGCTATAGTATCTCAAAACCTAAAAGTCTTCCCTAGTAATACTTTTAGGCTTTGTTTATGAAAACTTAGCCGAATCAGTACGGAATAACCGTAAATTATTCAGTTTCAGATGTCTACTCCTCTGTTGATTTATTCGGCTTGAATTTCCTGATATTATTCCTAGGCTTAGATGGGTTGACCCTGACAAATTACGCGATTACTTAACTGG
>NZ_JAAHHE010000482.1:0-4018 GCF_010692525.1 Moorena sp. SIO3B2 | reverse complement strand
TCACAAATTCAGGTTCCGGTCATGATGGTGTCAAGTATCAGAGACATCTTTGCGCCACCTGTAGAACAACAAATTACCCCCTTCAGCTGGCTAACTACCCCAGAAAAATATCTAGTGGTGACAGAAGAAGGTACTCACTTTTCCTACCTGGGTGGGGCAGGAGAGGGTGTCTTACCGGTTCCACCTGAATTGATTGGGCCAGATCCTGCGATCGCTCGTCCTTACCTGATGGCACTTAGTACCGCTTTTTTCAAAACCTATATTGCTAAACAACCCCAATATGCTTCCTATCTCAGTGAGTCCTATGTCAAACAGATTAGTCAAGACCCATTGAATCTGTTTCTGCTCAAGTCTTTTTAATTGCGATCTCCCGACTCCCGACTCCCCTAGATACGACAAATTTTACTTAATTCTTTTTCCTCTTTATGAGTGACTAGGTAATCATGGAGCCAATCACAACTCTTTGCCACTAAATCATTTAAATCAAAATTCCATAAAATTACCCTCTTGTCAAAATGAGCAGAAGCAATGGTCTGGCCATCGGGGCTAAAGGCCACGCTATTGACAATTTCGCTATGTCCGGTGAGAGTTTGGAGTAACTGCCCTTGCCGATTCCACAGTTTCACCGTCTTGTCAAAACTCCCAGACACAATAGTCTGGCCATCGGGGCTAAAAGCCACGCTATTGACTACTTCACCATGTCCGGTGAGAGTTTGGAGTAACTGCCCTTGCCGATTCCACAGTTTCACGGTGTTGTCGTTACTAGCAGAAGCAATCGTCTCCCCATCTCGGCTAAAAGCCACGCTTGTGACAGCTTCGCCATCTCCCGTGAAAGTTTGGAGTAACTGCCCTTGCCGATTCCACAATTTCACTGTCTTGTCGTTACTCCCAGAAGCAATCGTCTCACCATCTCGGCTAAAAGCCACGCTTGTGACAGCTTTGCTATGTCCGGTGAGAGTTTCGAGTAACTGGCCTTGCCGATTCCACAGTTTTACGGTGTTGTCAAAACTCCCAGAAGCAATCGTCTCACCATCTCGGCTAAAAGCCACGCTATAGACAGCTTCGCTATGTCCGGTAAAAGTTTGGAGTAACTGCCCTTGTCGATTCCACAGTTTCACCCTGTTGTCAAAACTCCCAGACACAATGGTCTGACCATCGGGACTAAAGGCCACGCTCTTAACAAGATTGCCATGTCCGGTGAGAGTTTGGAGTAACTCACCTGGCCGATTCCACAGTTTCACCGTCTTGTCGTGACTCCCAGAAGCAATCGTCTCACCATTGGGGCTAAAAGCCACACTATTGACAACATCCCTATGTCCGGTGAGAGTTTGGAGTAACTGCCCTTGCCGATTCCACAGTTTCACCGTCTTGTCAAAACTCCCAGAAGCAATGGTTTTCCCATCCGGGCTAAAAGCCACGCTATTGACAGGTTCCCTATGTCCGGTGAGAGTTTGGAGTAACTGCCCTTGCCGATTCCACAGTTTCACGGTGTTGTCAAAACTCCCAGAAGCAATCGTCCAGCCATCTCGGCTAAAAGCCAGGCTATTGACAGGTTCCCTATGTCCGGTGAGAGTTTCGAGTAACTGCCCTTGTCGATTCCACAGTTTCACCGTGTTGTCGCTACTCCCAGAAGCAATCCTGTTGCCATCTCGGCTAAAAGTCACGCTATTGACAGGTTCGCTATGTCCGGTGAGAGTTTGGAGTAACTGCCCTTCCTGATTCCACAGTTTCACGGTGTTGTCAAAACTCCCAGAAGCAATCCTGTTGCCATCTCGGCTAAAAGCCACGCTATTGACAGATTCCCTATGTCCGGTGAGAGTTTGGAGTAACTGCCCTTGCCGATTCCACAGTTTCACTGTCTTGTCGTGACTCCCAGAAGCAATGGTTTTCCCATCTGGGCTAAAAGCCACGCTATTGACAGGTTCGCTATGTCCGGTGAGAGTTTGGAGTAACTGCCCTTGCCGATTCCACAGTTTCACCCTGTTGTCGGTACTCCCAAAAGCAATGGTTTTTCCATCGGGGCTAAAAGCCACGCTGATGACAACTTTGCCATCTCCGGTGAGAGTTTTATGGGAGCTGAAGGGTGAACTATAAAATGATTGCCGTAATGTAGCTATAGCCTTAAATCTAGTTTCACCTTGTACCCAATTCGCCTTTTGGAGTATTCCTCCTGCCTTTAAACTCTCTTTGAGAGCTTTAAAGGGTTTCTTTGAGATCCAAAGATTCTGTGACAGTTGATTGAGGGCTTTGACTTCATTTATTGTTGCGTTTCTCCCCTGTGTACGAGCATACAATCCAAAAACTGTCGAAGCAACTGTCCCCAATACCAAGACACTAACAAACCCTACCGCTACTAACCGGCGGTTACGGGTCATTTGCTTGTGCTTGTGACGGCTTACCTGAATATACTCCTCGGCCAGCCCATCCAACATCCCCAACTTGCCATACTCGTTTAAATACTCCTGGGCTTCTACTAACTTCCCCCCAAGCAACAGTACACCGGCATCATCACGCCCCTTTCCCTTATCCATCCATTCTTCTGCCGCCGCTTCCAGCTTGCGTTCCACCACCATCCCCTCTGTGTAAGTCTGCTTCCACTCCAGCAACTTTCCCCAGTGGCGAATTAAGGCTTCATGAACCACATCCAAAACCACATCCTGGGAATTTTCCTCATGGCTTCTAGTAATCAAGCGGTTCTCTGAACTGGCTAAGGTCTGGCTCACACCATCGAGCAGTTCTAAACTGTGGTGAGAATTGACTAACTCCCCGAGGCTTACTCGTTTACGAGTATCGAGAGTATCTCCCACTTGAGTTAATTCCAAGAACAAACGCCTAGCCACACTTTGTTCTTCCGCTGAGAGACTATCAAATACCTGATTGGCTCTCTTTTCCAGAGTTCCCTCAATTCCCCCTAACTGTTGATAGGTTTCTAACCGTAAAAACGTTTCCTGCTGCTGTCTTGACTGTTTCCATAATTCGGTCAGAGTATATTGGAGCAGGGGAAGGCTGCCTGGATAATCTTCCACATCGTTAATCAGTTGCTGTTTTAATCTGCCCTCAATTCCCAATCCTACTAATTCAGCTGGTAGTGCGATCGCTTCTTCAATTTCCTGACGGTTCAAGTGGTCAACATTGATTAATGGTTTATTGATATTTTCTACTAATTGAGGATACTCTCGCAACCGCCCCCGAAAGTCAGAGCGCATGGCAATTAACACAATTAGATTGTTAGTATTCTCGATTAATTCAATTAAACCGTTAAAGAATTCCTGGCGTTGGTGAGGTTGACCCATAGTGAAGCACTCTTCAAACTGGTCAATAATCATGACCACCGGAGTAACACTAGAATTACCTCCCTTGTTCTCTAAAAGCTTTCCCTTTTTCAGCACCTCCAATAACCTTTGCTTTGGTGCAACACCAGGAGTGAAAGGTTCCAAATAATGCCAGTGATCGCTTCCGGGAATTGCCTGACCTAACTTCAGCTGATACAATAAACCCGCCCTGAGTAAGGAAGACTTGCCACTGCCGGAAGCCCCTAACACTACCAGCAGACGGTGTTTAGTTTTAACTCGCTCAATTAACTGCTGGGTCAACTGAGAACGACCGTGAAACACCAGAGCATCCTCTGGTAATGCCGTAAAATAAGACAGAGACCGATAGGGGCACTTATCCTGAAAGCTCAGTTTCGGAAACTGGGTAGTCAGTAGAATGGCTTGTGTTGAGTTAGCGATTAAAGGACGTTGTCCAGTCCTTGACATCCGCTGCTCAATAAACAAGGCCAAATTATGACTAGTAACAATACCATCCGGGTGATTTTCCGGATTCAACCCTGCCAGTAACTCCCTGGTAAATACTCCTTGTTCATGGCTTATCTCTACTCCCGGTTCAAAAGAACGAGTGGCAGTAATCAAGCAGTAAGCTTTATCAGTTGGGATAAATGGGAGCAAGCTTAGTAACTCGCCACTGTAGCAACAATCTAACCAAATCACTACCTGTTTGACTGGGCTAGTTGCGATTT
>NZ_JAAHHE010000481.1:0-4027 GCF_010692525.1 Moorena sp. SIO3B2 | reverse complement strand
ACACCGGCTTCTTCCCAACCTGCATCTTTATTTGAGGAAAGTTCCTCCGATTATTACTTTTTGCAGAATCTGTCTCCAACCATAACCTCTGCTGCCTCTACGCTACCTGCTGGTGACCCATCCGGTACCAACACCGTGGCCCCGGAACAACTCGGAGGGGCAATAGAAACCCAGAGCCGTGAGCTACAAGGTCAAGGGGAAGGGGAAATCCGAAACCTCAAACAACTTGGGGGACAGAGCACCAGCGAGGCTCTACCCCAGGTTGAGATGCTACCCGGTGCCGAGTTCCTGAGCATTTTAGAGGAAGGGGCTGGTCACATTCCTCTGAGTGAAGCAGATCTGCATCAGTCTCTAACCGAACCTCCAGCAGCGGTGCCCCTACCCCCTGGAAGCACACCTAAGTTTTACTTTTTGCCAGACTCAAAACCGGCGGAGTCAAGCTCATCCAAGCCTTCCACTGATCAGCAAACCTCGCAACTGCCCCAGGATAGCTTTGATGTGGAAGCGGTACGGCGAGACTTCCCAATTCTGCACCAGCAGGTTCATGGCAAGCCACTGATCTGGATGGATAATGCGGCCACCAGTCAAAAACCCCAGAGCGTGATCGATACTCTATCCCAGTTCTACGAGCAGGATAATTCCAATGTGCACCGAGGGGCTCATACCCTAGCGGCGCGCTCTACCAATGCCTACGAAGACGCTCGGGAGAAAATTCAACGGTTTCTGGGCGCAAGTTTAGCCAAGGAAATTGTCTTTGTACGGGGTACGACCGAAGGCATTAATCTGGTGGCGCAAACCTATGGTCGCAAGCATGTTAAAGCTGGGGATGAGATTGTGCTCACCACTTTAGAGCACCACTCTAACATTGTGCCCTGGCAGATGCTAGCCCAAGAGAAAGGGGCCCTGTTAAAGGTTGCTCCTATTAGTGATCAAGGGGAAATCCTACTGGAGGAATATCAAAAACTGCTCAGCGATCGCACCCGTATCGTTGCCCTGAGTCATGTTTCCAATGTGTTGGGAACGGTGCTGCCCATCAAAACCATGGCAGCTATGGCTCATCGCCATGGTGCTACGGTGGTGGTCGATGGGGCTCAATCGGTTCCCCATTTCCGAACCAATGTTCAAGACCTGGGGGCTGACTTTTATGTTTTCTCCGGTCACAAGCTCTTTGGCCCCACTGGCATTGGTGCTCTCTATGGTAAGGCAGCTTTACTCAAAGAGATGCCCCCCTGGCAAGGCGGTGGCAACATGATTGAGTCTGTTTCCTTTGAAAAAACCACCTTTAACGACATTCCAGCTAAATTTGAAGCAGGTACCGGCAACCTGGCAGCAGCCGTAGGTTTAGGGGCAGCCATTGACTATATCAATCAAATTGGTTTTGAAGCGGCGGCTAAACATGAAGAAGCATTGATGGCTTATGCTACAGCAGCAATGGCAGCCATTCCAGGATTGCGCCAGATTGGCACAGCAGCGGGTAAGGTCAGTACGCTGTCCTTTACTCTTAAGAATATTTCTTCAGAGGATATGGGGAAATTCTTGGATAGTGAAGGCATTGCCGTACGTGCTGGACATCATTGCGCCCAACCCACCCTGAAACGGTTTGGGTTGACTAGCACTGTGCGCCCCTCCTTAGCGTTTTACAACACCTTTGGAGAAGTAGATAAGCTGATTGCAGCAATTAAAAAGGCCAAACACCAGCTATCCTAAAACTCAATCTAAATATCATAATCAGGGTAAACGCATCTTGTCAATAAACTGGGAGTATTTTTCAATAAACCAGGCTTTATTGCGCTTGTTGACAAGGAATTTTATACATAAAATAGTGTTTATTTAATTTTAAAAACACTATATATAGGAATCGTGCCAATTAGATGCGTTTACCCTTAGACCCTAATCGTTTAAGAGAACCCATCCCATGGTTTACACATCGGAGCAGCCACAACAGAGTTTAAGTGTTCGTGCAGCCAAGAAACTAGCCTGCACCATGAAATCCCCACCGCAAATGCGGGCCATTTCACCACGCTGGTTGCTCCAGCTATTGCCTTGGGTTGAAGTGTCAGGGGGGACTTACCGTGTCAACCGACGGGATGTCAGGATTTTAGAGAACGTTGCCGCAAACGAGGACGGAGAAAAGAACATTGACATCTTAAGTTGTCACGAAGGGGAACCCACCCTCACCCAAACCTTTGTTGACTACGACGATGATCCGCCGGAATATCCCTTAAGGGTGGCTCAAACGATTGTGCGGGTGCATACCCGGGTCAGTGACCTCTACAGCAATGCCAGAGATCAGTTGCAAGAGCAGTTGCGCTTGACTATTGAAGCGCTAAGGGAGCGCAAGGAATGGGAAATTGTCAATAACGATGGCAATGGTGATCCAGACCGAGCCTTTGGGTTACTCCACAGGGCGGATCCTTCCATGCGACTCTCAACACGCACAGGTCCCCCCACCCCGGATGATTTCGATGAACTCCTGGCTAAGGTGTGGAAACAACCTGCTTTTTTCCTGGCCCACCCCAAGGCGATCGCTGCCTTTGGTCGGGAATGCACTCGTCGTGGGGTTCCCCCAGCCACGGTGAACCTGTTTGGATCGCCCTTTATCACCTGGCGTGGAGTTCCCATTATTGCCAGTAACAAACTTGCCGTAGACGCCAAAGGCAAATCCAATATTCTGCTGATGCGCGTGGGTGAAGCGCAGCAAGGGGTGGTAGGGCTGCGTAAAACCGGCTTGATTGGCGAACATGAAGAGATTCCAGGTGTGTCGGTGCGCTTGATGGGCATTGACCAGAAGGCGATCGCCTCCTACCTCGTCACCCTTTACTTTTCCGCCGCCGTACTGGTTCCCGATGCTTTGGGGGTACTAGAAAATGTAGATATTGGCCGTTATTATGATGAAGATGGAAATAGTAGGAAAAGACCCTCGGCATCTTCTGTGTCTTCCTAACAGACTGTTCTCACATTTGATGGTGAGGATGATTATATCGATTTGGGAAATCAGCCTGAATTTAAAATTGCCAAAGAGATCACCCTAGAAGCTTGGGTTTATTGTGAAGCCCAAGTTAGAGAGGCTGGTATTATTTCCAATGTTTTTGATACAGGTTCTGCTAAGAGTGGATACGGTCTCTTACTCAATGGGAAAAGCGGGATATTTTTTGCTTTGAAAACCTCATCTCAAAAAATTCTGTATTTGAATAGTAAAAGCAATAGCCTTACATTAAATCAATGGCATCATATTGCTGGAACTTACGATGGTAAAGAAATGAAGGTCTATGTGGATGGAGTAGAAAAAGCAACTCGAGCTATAGAATCTTCTGGTATTGATTACGAGCCCGAAAATGATTTAGCAATTGGCAGATATAACGATAACAATGAAACCCATCTTTTTAAGGGTAAGATTGCTGAAGTCAGGCTTTGGGGAGTGACTCGTACTCAGGCAGAAATCCAACAGGATATATCCCGCCGTTTGATCGGCAATGAACCAGGACTAGAGGGATATTGGCCTTTGGACGAAGGTAGTGGCAATACCGTTTCTGATCGTACAAGTCATGGTAACAATGGCACAATTAATGGTGCAACTTGGGGGACTTCTGATTTGCAGCTTTGACCAAAATCTGCAAAAGTCAAATCAGCAACTCCAAGGTCTAATATTGTTTTTCCCTCAGATGCTTCTAAGACCGTTTGGTAAAATAAAATAGGGACAATATAATTGTTCTAAGGGTTGTCCTGTAGACAACCCTATTTATTTTTTTCACAATCAGTATTTACCTGCAATATGCTGTAGTTTTCTCTTTAGCCAATATTCAGGGTAATTGGCATACTTTCCGGAGCAGGAATAACCCTACCAATCAAGGAGCTTTGCTTGTGACCAAATGTTTTCAACTTCTTGATACATTCATCAACGTTTTCAGCTGGAATAGCAGCCAGGAGTCCACCAGAGGTTTGAGGGTCAAATAACAACTGGTATTTGGCTAAATCACTAGCCTGGGTAGCATTATTGATGTAGATGGCTAGTCGTAAATTTTGAGGG
>NZ_JAAHHE010000480.1:0-4052 GCF_010692525.1 Moorena sp. SIO3B2 | reverse complement strand
AAATTGCAAAACCCTTATCCAGTAAGGATTTAATCAATTGATTTCAAACAGAACTCGATCGCTGAAATCCTGACCCCGCCAGCATGTACAAAAATAAGATGCGTTTCCCCTGGACTAGGGAGTTGATCAATCTAGTCAAATATGTCACTTAAGTTTTACAATACATCTGAATTAGGGTCAATACTCCTAGTTTAAGCCTTGGTAATTCCCGGTAACTCCTGGAATTGCCAACTAGGATGCAGGCTAAGGATTGAGTCCTACGTTGATTTGGTTATGACACCTAGGAATGACCTCCAGTTCCTGGCTCTGTCGCTAATCATTAAAGTGAAGGCAAAATGTGTGGTTAGCCTAACAAGCCATTTCAACATTGCCGTTCGCGCAAGCGTGTGCGAAGCACTTGGAACACATAACCGACTTGAGACGCACTAAAAATGCAAAATTACGTATTTATCATTGACACGAACAAACGACCACTAAATCCCATTTCGCCAAAGAAAGCACGCCGATTATTGAAAAAAGGTAAAGCGGCGGTCTTTAGGATGTATCCATTCACAATCATCCTAAAAACAGGGATTCGGCAAAGCCGACGCTGCGCGAACGATGATCCAACTATCTCACCCTGTCAAATCAAGATCGATCCTGGCAGCAAGGTAACTGGATTTGCCTTAGTCCAAAATGATCAAGTTATTTGGGGGATGGAATTAGAACACAGAGGAGGATTAATCAAGAAAAAACTAGAGTCTAGAAGAGCTGTAAGAAGCGGAAGGCGCAATCGCCACACCCGCTACAGAAAACCTCGATTCCTTAACCGTAGACGCCCACAGGGATGGCTGCCCCCTAGCCTAGAGCACAGAATTCTGACTACCTACCCAGACTTGGGTAAAACGATTGATAAAATTCTGCCCGGTCAATGAGATTTGGCTTGAAAAAGTTAAGTTTGATACCCAAAAAATGCAGAATCCAGAAATTAGTGGCGTTGAGTATCAGCAGGGGGAACTAGCTGGCTATGAAGTCAGAGAGTATTTGCTTGAAAAATGGGAAAGGGAATGTACCTATTGTGGAAAGCAAAATGTCCCCTTGCAGATTGAACATATCCATCCAAAATCGAAAGGAGGAAGCGATTGCGTAAGTAATCTTTGTTTGGCTTGCGAAAAGTGCAACCAACGAAAAGGAAATAAGCCTATAGAAGATTTTCTAAAAAATAAGCCAAGTCTACTTCAGAAGATTAAGACTAAAGCTAAACAGCCATTAAAGGATGCGGCGGCGGTTAATGCAACCCGTAAAAAGCTAGTAAAAATGCTCCAAAGTGTAAGACCAGTAGTAACTGGGACGGGAGCACAAACTAAGTACAACCGAACGAAGCTAGGACTCCCTAAACAGCACTGGATTGATGCCGCTTGTGTTGGGGATATTGAGACTTTAACTTTGATAACCTCTCAACCTCTTCTAGTAACCTGCTTTGGGCAAGGAGGAAGGCAAAAAGCGGCACTCAACAAGTACGGCTACCCCATTAGACATAACCCATTGAAGCCGATTAAAGGCTGGGTAACCGGAGACATAGCCAAACATCAAAAACTAGGGATAGGCAAAGTTACTCCCAGAAGTAAAGGAAGTTTTGGATTTACCCCGTTAGGAATGAAAGGCTACAAAAGCTGTAAACCTCAAGATATATCGGCAATACACCGAAAAGATGGATACACTTACGGCTTTTGTCAATAAATACCGGAACTTGCCTTGTAATAGCTGTCCTAAACTTACCTGCTGTGATCATGACGGTGCATCTATTTACTTCGATCTAATTTTGTCAAGTATAGTGCCAAGGGTATCAGTCTAGCCAGGCAGACTAAAATTAAACAGAACCAAATATAATAAAACAGAATAAAATAGAATAAAAGAGCTTGAACCCAAATTAATCTATGTCTGAACCATCAATTACTGTTACAGTCAAGCTTTTTGCTGCCTATCAAGAAACCTATGGCTTGCCAGAACTCCAGTTGGGATTTCCCCCTCAAACATCAGTATCAGCGGTGTTAGACCGTTTACTGAGTGAACACCCAGAGCTGGAGCAATGGCGTGAAGTGACCCGCTTTGGCATCAATCTACAATTTGTTCCCCCCGATACCCCCTTGCAAGATGGGGATGAAGTGGTTCTGATTCCTCCTGTTAGCGGTGGCTAATCGATTATTGTGCCTGCAAGCCTTTTGCCTCCAAGGGTCATATTTCTCAGAAAAATTGACTGATATGCAGCGTTGCTTCACCATGATCAGGAATCCAGGATACCCACTGGTCTTCTGAAACCTGGCACAGCAGCAGCGCTTCATCAAAGCTATAGGGAGTGACATCCTCCTACACTATACGCTTCGCGTATAGTGTAGGCTTCCCATTCTCACAAATAGGTATTCCTGCCCAAAGCCACTTATCTAGGATTTCTCCCCCGACAGATCGACTACTTGACAGGCTGTTTCCATTTCCCGAATTGTCCACGGGTACTAATTCTAATCCTCGCCATCTCACCATCTGAGCGGCTGCATGATCTCTATGTGTCGTGTAGCCGCATGTCTTGCATTTATGTTCTCTAACCCTCAAATCTTTCTTCACTGTGGCCTGACACTCAGGGCAAGTCTGACTCGTCCCACGGGGGTCTACTCGCTGAAAGTAACACCCACGTTTGAAAGCTACCCATTTGAGGAGATCTAAGAATTGACCAAAAGATGCATCAATGCAGTCTTTCCTTAGCATTCCTCGATTGAGTCCTATTGTGTTGAGATCTTCCGCAAACATTGTCTGAGCCTGGTCACAGAGCAAATGTGCTGTTTTCAGATGGAAGTCTTTACGAGTGTTGGCAATCTTATGATGCAATCTGGCCACCTTCAGTTGTGCTTTTTCCCAGTTGTTAGAACGCTTCTGTTTTTTAGCTGCTCTACGTTGTAGCAATTTCAGCTTACCTTGCAGTTGCTTTAAAAACTTAGGACGCTCAACTGTGAAACCATCTGAAGTTGTCAGAAACTTTTCTAACCCAAGGTCTATCCCTATTGCCCGACCAACGGCAGGATGATCTGGGATATCAACTTCCATTGCAATTGATATCACAACATACCATTCTGTTTGTCTAGCCTTAGCCAGAACTCTGACCTGTTTGACTTGGAATCCAACAGGAATTTCTCGATGGAGCCGAATAGGAACTAGGCCAATTTTAGGAAGCTTGATATGTTCGTGTTCTACTGGATTTGACTTGAATTGCGGAAATAAAAACGACTTGTATTGACCCTTTTTCTTAAATCTTGGAAAACCAAATCCTCGCTTACTCATTGCTTCCCATGAGTCATGCAACCTTCTAACGGTTGTCTGTAACACCTGGGAATGCACCCTTGACATAAACGGATTAGTTTTCTTGGCTTTGGGTAGATTGTTTTGCTGACGATGGTAACTGGGGAATGGTGTATCGGCAGGGATTATGTACTCACTCTGCAAAGAACACCTATCCACAGGTGCGACCCGTGGCGAATTTAATTCGCCAACGGAAAGCGCACCTAAGGACATTTACGACTTGCAATCCAGTCTTTTAACTCTCTTAATGAGTAGTTATAGACTCGTCTACAAGTCTCAAGCCATTCCTTGATGATCTGTTGTTGATCTTGGCTCGGGTAAATCCTGTATGTATAGTTCATCATTAACATAATCTTATTTTACCACAGAAAAAGACAATGGTAAATACAGATAGAGAGGGCGTCGAACCCTCTCTATCTGTCTGGCTGGGGGAGTCCATGTATCCCACCACTAACACTCCGTGTATAGTGGGGGACTTATAGCTCCCCCAGACCCCCTCACTAGTTAAGTAGCTCTAACAGACGTACCCAAGTCCCAGGTTGGAACGCATCTTGGGACTGATCTAAGTTGGGATTAGGGGAGCTGTTCCAAGTCGGGCTTTGGGTCTGCGGTTCTAAAAGTTTCATAGTTCGTCATCAAGATAAAAAAATTCCCGTCTACCCTAGCTGAGACTGCTTCGAGCCAAAATCTTCCCAGACAATGGGTAAACTTTAACTATTTTCTGT
>NZ_JAAHHE010000048.1:20957-38660 GCF_010692525.1 Moorena sp. SIO3B2 | reverse complement strand
GCTGCCTCAAGGCCGGAGTTGACCTGGAATTTCCTGAGCAAGGAACACCGCAGGGAGGTGTAGTCAGTCCACTTCTAGCCAACATAGCACTTGACGGAATAGAGGAGATTCATCCTAGCGTCCGATACGCAGACGATATGGTAATTTTCCTAAAGCCAAAAGATAACAGCGAAAAGGTACTGAATAAAATCAAAGCCTTCCTCGCCGAAAGAGGGATGGAAATTAGTGAAGAAAAGACCAAGATAACCAAAACGACAGATGGATTTAACTTCCTGGGCTGGTATTTCCGAGTCCAGTATGACGGAAGATTCAAGAGCTACCCCGCTAAGGAGAATCTCAAGAAATTCCTAGAAAAAATAAAATCCATAGTCAACAGCTCGAATTATGGAGCAGAAATCAAAGCAAAGAAACTAGCACCCATTGTAAGAGGTTGGAGAAACTACCATAAGTGGTGCTGTATGGAAGACCCACCTAATAATTTATACTTCCCGATGAAATCTGCCGAAAAGAAATTCCGAAAGCAGAAATCAATAAATCGGTACGAATCCAAAAGATTATTAGGAAAAGCCTTCCCAAAAGTATCATGGGAAGAAAACGGCCACACAATGGTTAAAGGAATTAAGTCCCCTTATGACGGAGACTTAACCTACTGGAGCAAGCGTAACAGCATACTCTACAATAACGCTACATCAAAAGCTTTGAAGAAGCCAAACCATTCCTGCGGATATTGCGGATTAAAATTCATTGATGAAGAAAGAGTTCATCTCCACCACATTGATGAAAATCACGACAACTGGAAGCCTGAAAATTTGATGGCAGTACATCAAAGTTGTCACCAATACATCCATGGGAGCAGACCGAAAGGCCAGGATATCCAGGAGCCGTATGAGGGGAAACCTTCACGTACGGATTTGAAGGAGAGGTGCTCCCCTTAATAGGGGACATCGACTCTAATAAAACGCTTGGGGAGATCTGTCCTCTACTCTTCCTGGTTCCGGCTGGCCCACGCAAGACGGGTCTGTGAGCCAAGAATCCCCTGCCTTCTAGGCATGGGGAGTGTCAATAAACGTTAGAATCCCAATTAGAATCCCAATAGACATCTCCAGACACTCGGTTTTGACCCAGGCAGTGCAAGGGTTTGAGGTTAATTTTTGGAGATGTCTAATCTAATCACTCATACAACTATTGGCAGCACAACCAGCACCAGGAGATCAACTCATGTTCCTCAATGAACTGACACCAATTTTTGAAGAATTTACTCAGCAGCCTGTCGCTTTTTTGGGCGGATTTTTTTCAGGAGTGTTCCGCCTGAATCTCTCAGATGATCCTCTCAAGAGTTGGCTAGAGGCTCAAAATGGCTCTGAGATATACAAAGATGGTCATAACAGAAGCGAAAATGATAAAAATACAGGTCCGCAGTCGATTTCCATTGATTAAGAGCTAATTAAACTATATTTAGCGTGGTTGTTTGGGGTCTAATTGGTGCTTAAGCACCACCCCAATACATTTTTTTGATGAATTATTAAATACTGTCAACTAGACAACCACTGATAATCCCGTAAGTGAGCTATCATGAAACGGTATTCACAAGTTCAGTGGATTCCTTTGGTAAAACTTTGATTTTGCTTCCCCCCCTGAGGTGGTTGCCCACTGTCGAAATTTACCACTGGTTCCTCAGACATGACCGTGAGCAACCAAAATACGTTGTACTCCGTTCTTCTGTGCCTCTGAACTTTAGTTCTATGTTCTGCCTCATCGATCGACATGACCATTTACGTCGGAAACCTGTCCTATCAAGCCACCGAAGACGACTTAAAAACAGTTTTTGGAGACTACGGCACCGTTAAACGAGTTGTTATGCCCACAGACCGTGAAACCGGCAAAATGCGCGGGTTTGCCTTTGTGGAAATGACAGAATCAGATCAAGAAGACTCAGCTATAGAAAGCTTGGATGGTGCTGAGTGGATGGGACGTAGAATCAGGGTCAATAAAGCCAGACCTCGGGAAAATAATAATCGTAACACTCAACGGCGCAATTCCTGGTAGTTGGTAATAAGCTGTTGAACATCTAATTGGTACGACTGATTAAGTGTTCAGAATTTGACCATTGACCGTTGACCGTTGACCAGTACCAGTCAACAGTCAACACGATTCATGTACTTAAAACGTTCATAATCTTAAATACACTCTAATCTCCTAGACAAATACCCAATCCTCTAGCGGTTCTCACCAAAGTTCCGTTAGGATTCACAGCTTGATAATGCTTAATCGTTTCCTCAATCGGTACACTCACCACCTGGCGATATTGCCATGTCACCATCCGGTCATATTGTTCATTGGCGATTAAGTCAACTGCTGCCACACCAAAGGCTGAGGCAATTAAGCGATCAAGGGGTGAAGGAGTGGCACCCCGCTGGGTGTGTCCAAGAACTGTCACTCGCGTTTCCGCTCCAATCGAATTACAAATCTCTTGGGCTAGATATTGGCCAATGCCACCTAATCGACATTCACCAAACCCCACATTACTCTGAAGCACCTCACCGCTTGCAGTGCGAACCGCCTCGGAAACTACGATTAAACAGAAGTTTCGCCCCTGCTCCTGAAGTTGCTTAATTTTATGGCAGACATTGTTAAGGGTATAAGGAATTTCTGGAATCAGAATAACGTCAGCCCCTCCTGCAATGCCAGCACTGATAGCAATGTGACCAGCATCACGCCCCATCACTTCCAAAATCATCACCCGGTCATGGCTAGCCGCTGTGAAGTGTAAGCGATCTAGAGCTTCGGTGGCAATGTTAACGGCAGTGTCAAACCCAATAGAGCGTTCGGTAATGGCAACGTCATTATCGATAGTCTTGGGTATACCTACCAATTTCATCCCCCCTTGTTGGGCAAGTTTGCGCAAAATCGCCAAACTGCCATCGCCCCCAATACCAATGAGAGCGTCTAGACCCAGTTGGTGATAGCCATCAGCAATATCAGCGCTGCGATCGCATAGCGTACCATCTGGCATCGGAAAAGCAAAGGGGTCGCCTTTGTTAGTAGTGCCAAGCATTGTACCACCCATAGTCAAGATGCGATCAACCTTGTCCAAAGTTAGGTTAATCGCTTGAGGAGGATTTTGCATCAACCCCTGAGTAGCCCGACAGATGCCAAGCACCTCCCAGTTGTAAGTAGCCACAGCTCGGTGAGTCACAGCTCGAATCACCGCATTGAGACCAGCACAATCTCCACCACTGGTGAGAATGCCAATGCGTTTAGTTTCTCCCATAATCTCCGTTTAAGGTTGCAATGCCTATGTTCACATCAATTTGACCTCAGGTATAGGCTATTAGACAAGAAAAATGGTGTGAAGATTTGATTTCTGTATTTCTTCTAAAGTTATTAAGCATCATTAAAAATGCCTTCCTAAGATAGAAAGTGAAGAGGACTAGGCACTGGGCCAATCGGTACTCTTCCGATGGCCAATAGGCCACGCTACGCGAACACCAACATCTCTGACAAACCAAGTGCCCTAAGACCTAGGGAGGACAAAAATTATGGCAGAGGTAGCTGAACCTAGAACTCAAGAAAGAGCCCTGGATCGGGATTGTAAAACGTTATCCCGTCACGTTTTCGAGCAACTCCAAAGTTTTTCCATGGAGGCACAAGACCTCAGTGCCCTCATGAATCGCATAGCCCTAGCTGCCAAGCTAATTTCTCAACGCTTGAGCCGAGCTGGTTTGATGGAAGGGGTGTTAGGATTCACGGGTGAAGTCAATGTGCAGGGTGAATCTGTCAAAAGGATGGATCTCTATGCCAATGATGTCTTCATCTCGGTATTTAAGCAAAGTGGTCTCGTCTGTCGCTTGGCATCCGAGGAAATGGAAAAACCCTACTATATCCCGGAAAATTGCCCAATTGGACGTTACACTCTGCTATATGACCCCATTGATGGTTCCTCCAATATCGACACCAACTTGAATGTTGGTTCGATTTTTTCGATTCGTAAGCAAGAAGGAGAGGATCTAGACGGGGAAGCCCGTGATCTTCTGCAAAACGGGCATAAGCAAATTGCTGCTGGCTACGTTCTCTATGGTCCGAGCACAATGCTGGTGTATTCCATCGGTACGGGTGTTCATGTCTTCACCCTCGACCCAAGTTTGGGAGAGTTTATCCTGTCGAAGGAAAACATTAAGGTGCCAGAACATGGCCCAGTGTATAGCACCAATGAAGGAAACTTCTGGCAGTGGGAAGAATCAATAAGGGACTATATTCGCTATGTCCATCGCCATGAAGGCTATACTGCTCGCTATGGTGGGGCATTAGTGGGAGATTTTCACCGCATCTTGCATCAGGGTGGTGTCTTCCTTTATCCCGGTACTGTTAAGAAACCAGAAGGGAAGTTGCGTCTACTATACGAATCTTCTCCCCTAGCCTTTTTGATAGAACAAGCCGGAGGCGCTGCCAGTACAGGTACTGAAAACATTTTGGACGTTGTGCCAAAAACCCTCCATGCTCGTACTCCATTAATTATTGGCAGCAAAGAGGATGTAGCTTTGGTCAAGTCCTTTATTGAGGAAAAAGCAAGGCAGGCGCAAGAAAAGTTGGAAGTGGCAGGGCACGTAGATCAGGGTTAACCGGTTGAAGGTTAACTGGTTGAAGGTTAAGCGGTTGAAGGTTAACTGGTTGAAGGTTAAGCGGTTGAAGGTTAAGCGGTTGAAGGTTAACTGGTTGAAGGTTAAGCGGTTGAAGGTTAAGCGGTTGAAGGTTAACCGGTTGAAGGTGGCTTTGAAAACCTCCCTACCCTTCGGTTTATCCTTTGGGGTAAGGCGACGGCTACTCTTTGAGAAAGGCTTTACCCCACTCCAACCAACCGTCAAGCCAATAGTCAAGCCAATAACTTTCAACCAACCAACTAACCCTACACCGAACCCCAAGGCGAACAACCTTGGCCAAAAGGCCACGCGATCGCGTTCAACCAACCAACCTTCAACCAACCAACCTTCAACCAACCAACCTTCAACCAACCAACCTTCAACCAACCAACCTTCAACCAACCAACCTTCAACCAACCAACCTTCAACCAACCAACCTTCAACCAACCAACCAACCTACCCTAAGGGAATGCCAAAGGCGAACAACCAAATAACTGTAAACCCTTGACAAATAACAAGTAAGGAGCTAAGCAATGACAACGACAGCCGAGAATCCGATTTTTCAGATTGAAAAAAATTATGGTCAGAGTATCTGGATGGATAATCTGAGCCGCACGCTGATTGAGTCTGGAGAACTCAAAGAACTAATTCAAACCCGGGGAATTTGTGGGATCACTTCAAACCCAGCAATTTTTGAAAAAGCGATCGCAGGCAATGCCATCTACGATACCGATATCGAAGCCGGTATTCGTGCCGAGAAGTCGGTGATGGAAATTTACGAATCCCTGGTATTTGAAGACATTTCTAATGCTTGTGATATCTTCAAACCTGTCTACGACGAAACCAATGGGTTAGATGGTTACGTCAGCATTGAAGTCCCACCCACTATCGCTAAAGATACTCAAAGCACGATTTCCGAAGCCCAACGCTATTACCAAGCTATTGGTAGGGAAAACGTGATGATTAAGATTCCCGGTACCCCAGAAGGGTTACCCGCAGTAGAGCAAGCTATCAGTGAAGGCATCAACGTTAATGTCACCTTGCTCTTCTCTGTAGAAAGCTACGTTGAGACATTCTGGGCTTATATCCGGGGTTTGGAAAAACGAGCGGCAGAAGGGAAAGATATTAGCAAGATTGCTTCTGTAGCTAGTTTCTTCCTCAGCCGCATTGATAGCAAAGTGGATGCAAAATTGGAGGAAAAAAGTGCGGCGAGCGATGACCCGAATTTGACAGCGAAGCTAAAGGGAATCGAAGGCAAAGTTGCGATCGCTAATGCTAAAATTGCCTACCAGAAGTACAAAGAAATTATCCAAAGCGATCGCTGGAAAGCTCTATCAGCAAAAGGGGCACAGGTACAACGGTTATTGTGGGCAAGCACCAGCACCAAAAACCCTGCCTACAGCGATGTGATGTACGTCGATGAACTCATTGGACCGAATACTGTCAACACCCTGCCTCCCAATACTATCGAAGCTTGTGCCGATCACTGTTCCCCAGAAAGTCGGATTGAGACAGGTGTTGAAGAAGCTTACCAAACCATCAACTCTCTAAACGATCCTGATGTCAATATCAATCTCAGCCAAGTTATGGATGAATTGCTTGATGAAGGGATCGTTAAATTTGTTAAGCCCTTTGATTCCTTAATATCATCTTTAGAAAGCAAAGTCAAACTATTGGCTACGGTGTAATAGAAGACGTTTAAGGTTTCCAGTTAATTTAGGTTGAAGGTTGTCGGGTGACAAAATGGCTTCGATAGAAAGCTAATGTAAAGTCTTAACCTTGGCCAATAGGCACGCGCGTCGCGTTCAACCTTCAACCTACCCTAAACCAGACCCCTGGGCAAAAATAACCTTTAAGCTTTACCCTTGACCCTGATCACCTTCAATAGGCAAAGATGGTTACTCTGTTAGAAAATCCCTTAAGAGTGGGCTTGCAACAGGAGCGCACGCCAGAACCATTGATTATGGTGATTTATGGCGCGTCCGGAGATTTGACTAAACGCAAGCTTGTACCAGCACTTTACCAGCTTAAACGAGAACGACGGCTACCACCAGAAATTACCATCGTTGGTGTTGCCCGTCGAGATTGGACTCATGACTACTTCCGGGAACAAATGCGGGAGGGAATCGAAGAATTTTCCGACGGGATTCAATCGGAGGAGTTGTGGCAAGACTTTGCCGATGGCCTGTTCTACTGTTCCGGTGACATGGATAAACCGGAAAGTTACCAGAAGCTGAAAGCTTTCTTGGCAGAACTCGATGGTAGACGGGGAACACGGGGAAACCGGGTATTTTATTTAGCCGTAGCTCCCAGATTCTTTACAGAAGCCATCCAGCAATTGGGGGCAGCGGGAATGCTGACTGACCCAGTAAAGCAGCGCTTGGTAATTGAAAAACCCTTCGGGAAGGATTTAAGTTCAGCTCAATCTCTCAACCGGGTGGTACAAAAAGTTTGCAAGGAAGAGCAAATTTATCGCATTGACCACTATCTGGGTAAAGAAACTGTTCAGAATCTGTTAGTGTTCCGCTTTGGTAATGCTATCTTTGAGCCCCTGTGGAATCGCCAGTTTGTTGACCATATCCAGATTACCGTAGCCGAATCGGTAGGGGTAGAAGAACGGGCAGGTTACTACGACAAATCCGGCGCACTGCGGGATATGGTGCAGAACCATTTGATGCAGCTATTTTGCCTAACGGCCATGGAAGCTCCCAATGCTCTGGACGCTGACAGTATCCGTACTGAAAAGGTCAAGGTGATTCAAGCTACTCACCTGGCAGATATTCATAATCTAGAAAATTCAGCAGTGCGGGGTCAGTATTCAGCAGGTTGGATGAAAGGCAAACAAGTGCCTGGGTATCGCGAAGAGAAAGGGGTTGACCCCAATTCCACTACCCCCACCTACGTCGCCCTCAAGCTACTGATTGATAACTGGCGCTGGCAAGGAGTGCCCTTTTACCTCCGCACGGGTAAACGACTGCCGAAGAAAGTCAGTGAGATCTCAATTCAGTTTCGTAAAGTTCCCTTAATGATTTTTAAATCTGCGGCTCAGCAGACTAGCCCGAATGTCTTAACCCTGCGCTTGCAGCCCAATGAGGGAATTTCTCTGCGTTTTGAGGCAAAACGGCCAGGACCAGATTTGCGCACCCGCACTGTAGATATGGACTTTAGCTACGGTTCTTCCTTTGGCGTGGCAACCGCTGATGCCTATAATCGGCTGTTACTTGACTGTATGTTAGGGGATCAAACCTTGTTTACCCGTGCTGATGAAGTGGAAGAAGCCTGGCGGGTAGTGACACCAGCCTTGGCAGCTTGGGATGGTCCGGCTGATCCAGCATCCATACCTCAGTATGAAGCAGGAACTTGGGAACCGAAGGAAGCCGAACACCTAATTAATCGAGATGGACGTCGCTGGCGCAGACTTTAAGTTAGTTAGTCAGTAGTGACTATTGACTAGTGACTACTGACTAATGACTAGTAAGTAATGACTATTGACAAAAAACAAGTGAATTGCTATGGCTACACAATCTCCTCCGGTGCTTTCGATACAACCTCCCAAAGATGTTTCCTTGGGTGAAATTGAAGCGGAACTGCGTCAAATTTGGCAAAGCTATGGTGAAAACGGTGACTCTCCCAGTGCGATCAGGGCAACCACCTTTAGTTTAGTGGTTTATGAACCCGAAGAAACCCAGCAGCTATTAGCAGCACTGGGATATTATTCTGGTCCAATCGATGGTATCCTAGGTCCACGCATGGTCGCTGCTCTCAAGGCAGCACAGAAAGCCTACGGATTGGCAAGAACTGGTAAAGCAGATGAGGCGACTAAGGCAAAACTACGGGAGGAATACAATGAATCTCTCCAGAAGGGACAGAGACAGAAGAATCTACAGTATTCCGGTGATTTAGAAGGATTTGGAATTGCCGATGCGATCGCAGCCTCTAACCCCTGTCGCATTATTGCCCTTTGTCCTATTGCCGGGGAAGATGAAGGGGTTAAGGCTCAGGTATCTGCCTCTTGCCCCATTCAAAAGCAAAGCCAGAGTACATTAATATGTTGTGAATACATCACTCTAACTGGCACCGCTGCTGCTTTGGAACGGATTAGCGGTGTCATTTCGGAATTGATGTTAGCAGAACTGCCGAAATTCCTCTGGTGGAAGGGAACTCCTGATCCTGAGCATGGGTTGTTCCAACGGTTAGCAGGGCTAAGTAATACCGTCATTGTTGACTCAAGTAGCTTTACCAATCCAGAGGAACAGTTATCACAAATGTGTGAGCTGATCAATCAGGGCACACCAGTGGCTGACCTAAATTGGGCACGGTTGGCAGCATGGCAAGAGTTAACCGCAGAAGCATTTGATCCACCAGAACGTCGTGGGGCAATCTACGAAGTTGATCAAGTTACCATTGATTACGAAAAAGGGAATGAGGCTCAAGCACTGATGTTTCTCAGTTGGTTAGCGTCTCGCTTAGAATGGCTTCCCACGTCTGATCTCAAAGAAGGTGGGGATTACGACCTGCGGCGTGTTAAATTTATCAGACCCAACCAGCAACCTGTAGAAGCAGAATTGGCAGCTATCCCCGTAGCTGATGTCGGAGATGTGGCAGGTGATTTGATTAGCCTGCGCTTGGGTTCGACCAACCTGCAAGCTGATTGCTGCACTGTGTTGTGTTCACAAACCACAGGTTGTATGCGGATGGAAGCTGGTGGTGGGGCTCAGTCTTGCCGCATTCAGCAGGTATCGCCCTTGTTTGACCAGAAGACAGAGTTTTTGCTCTCTCAGCAATTACAACGCTGGGGTAGGGAGATGCTATACGAAGAAAGTATGGCAGTGACCAAGGAAATTTTGAATTTGACGGTAACAAGTTGAAGGTTTCACAAAAGCGTTGAAGGTTAACAAGTTGCACGTTCAATTTTGAGATCATAAACTTTAACCTTAAAACCTTAAACCTTCAACTATTCAATGGCTTTAATCATCGCTGGTGAACGTAGTGGGGTGGGCAAAACAACAGTTACGCTCGCCCTATTATCGTATTTATCCAAGTGTAACTATAAAATTCAATCCTTTAAAGTCGGTCCGGATTACATTGACCCCATGTTTCATCAGCGGGTTACTGGACGTCCTTGTCGGAATTTAGACCCAGTATTAACCTGTGAAGATTATGTTAAAGAGTGCTTTTATCGCCATTGCCAGGGAGTAGATTATGCCCTGATTGAAGGGGTGATGGGGTTATTTGATGGAGCATCAGGAAAAGATGATTTTGCCAGCACAGCTCATGTAGCACGGTTGTTAGACGTACCAGTGTTATTAGTGTTGGATTGCTCTCGGTTATCTCGTTCCGTGGCTGCGATCGCATATGGCTATCAATCCTTGGATCCCAGGATTACCATAGCTGGAGTAGTATTGAATCGAGTCGGAAGCTCACGGCATTTGGAATTGCTCAAGGATGCTCTCGAACCATTACACATTCCTGTATTAGGAGAGCTACAGCGTCAGGATAATATAACTATTCCCGATCGGCATTTGGGCTTGATACCTACTGCTGAAATTACTCAACTGGATGCTTTGATTAACCGACTTGCTGATCTAGGACAGAGTTGCTTTAATTGGGAGCATCTTGACTCAGAGTTGAAGGTTAGTAGGTTACAGGTTGTTCGCGAAGCGTGGCCAATAGGCCAAGGTTTTTCTGAGTTGAAGGTTAACAGGTTAGAGCTTAACTCTGAGTTGAATGTTGGCCGGTTAGAGGTTGTTCGCGTTCGCGCAGCGGAGGCCTTTGGCCACGCTACGCGAACGGCTTTGCCGAAAGCGTGGCCTATTGGCCAAGGTTCTCTAGACAACCTGCAACCAAATAACCTGCAACCTGTAACCTCTAATAACCTGCAACCTGTAACCTCTACTAACCTGCAACCAAATAACCCGCAACCTGTAACCTCTACTAACCAGCAACCTGTAACCTCTACTAACCAGCAACCTGCCCTAATCCGAATTGCTGTAGCATGCGATCGCGCTTTTAGTTTCTATTACCAAGACAATCTCGATAGTTTGGAACAGCTAGGAGCAGAGTTAGTGTATTGGAGTCCCCTCACCGATACTACTTTACCTCCTGATTTACAAGGGATGTACTTTGGTGGTGGTTTTCCAGAAGTTTTTGCTCAGCAACTCGCTGCAAATACTAGTGCGCGAGAGTCAGTAAGAACAGCTATTGAGTCAGGAATGCCCACTTATGCTGAGTGTGGCGGATTGATGTATTTAGGGGAGCAGATTACAGATTTTGACGGGAAATCTTGGTCAATGGTAGGGGTATTACCCACGGTTACGGTGATGGGAAAATCCCTTACTTTAGGATATCGACAGGCAACTGCTTTGGTAGATGGACCATTGTTACCTGCCGGAGCAACGGTTTGGGGACATGAATTTCATCGCTCCCACTTGACAGTCATGCCCTCCAATCCCTTGTTTGAGTTACGGGGATATCACCAGAGAAAGGTTGGAGTGGAAGGTTGGCAACTGTATCAGCTCCATGCTTCCTATGTTCATCTCCATTGGGGTAGTTGTCTTGAGGTTCCCCTGGGATTTTTGCAACGCTGTCAGCAGTTCACTTTTGAGGGAATGACAAGTTAGTTAACGACTACACAGGCAATCAGTCTAGTTTGTTCTTTAAAAGTTTATCAAATCAATCTTTGCCTGTTTCCTGTTGCTTGTTGTTTTATTTAACTACTTTTTTTTAACATATTCCACCAGTACCAAAAAATTAATAACGGAAGCGATGCAGCGCGGTCTTGGGGAGGCAGCGCGGTCTTGGGGGTCTCCCCCATGAGCGACTGCCGTGGTTTCCCCCATGAGCGACTGCATCAAGACAGTGATAACAATGAATTGAAGTACTGAAATAGTCAAATATTATCACTGTTCCCTGTTCTCCGTTCCCTGTTCCCTTTAAACCAAAATACTATATCCTCAACTATTCTTCCCTTGCTATATTTTCAGGCAACGCAATAATATTCAGTCTTCCTTGTAAATCCTCCCTAGAATTTATCGGAATTAGATGCCCTAGGTAAGGCTGATATTGAAATAGTTGATAGTCTCTATCTCTGAGAAAATCAGCAACAGCTAGGTTACTACCCCGACTCCCTGCAATATTTTCGTATAGTATCGTTGGGGTAAATTCCGTTAAAATTCTGTTGCTGCCTGTTAAAACTTGCAGTTCATGACCTTCTGCATCAATTTTTAACAAATCAACCTTGCTAATAGCTTCTTGCTCAATCAAACTATCCAGAGTAAAGCAGGAAACCTCCTCAAAATTACCTGGTTTGACCGTTGCTTCTTCATCACTAGAAACAATTTCATTAAGTTCGCTAGCACCATGAAGAGCCAGTTGAGCAGTACCATTGCGATCGCTAGCTGCTCCTGCACAAACTTTCACCCACTCTAACTGATTAATAGTACAGGTTTCTTCTAAACAACGAACACAACCAGAAAACGGTTCAACCGCTAGCACACAGCCTTCTGATCCTACTCGTAAAGCAGCACTAAAAGTGTAGACTCCCACATTAGCACCAACATCAATTACAGTCATCCCAGGTTGGAGCCAGTTGCGCCAAAACTCCATTTCTTTTTCAAACCAGTCTCCTTGAGCAATTAACACACTTGTCACCAAACTCCGGAGACTTGGCTCAACCGCTAATAGTAACTGCTCTTCAAAGGTTACATAAGTAAATGGACTTTCAAGCTCCAATTCAGTCCATTCAAACCCGATTAAATCCGAATATTCGTCCCTAATCTCGCCAGCCCTAGCTAGCCCCATATCTCGCCAATACTTAGCTAAGTCTATCTGTCCTAAATCTCGATAAGCGAGGTATAGGGATTGTATAATCCTAGCCGAATAGGGAGCCAAATTTTTAGCCTGGTGTAAATTAAATAATCCTTCCCATTGACTATTGATCAGGTTGGCAATTCCCAACTTTAAATGAATAGAAGGGGAATCGGAGAAGAGTTGAACAGCAAGATGGATAAATCTTAATCCCGTAGCATTATAAAACACCAATTGTGAGCGACATAAAACCTCACTTAACAAAAAAATTGATTGAGCGTAGCCATCCTCAGCATCTAGAATGTGAGCCAATTGCTCATACCGATTATCTGTAAAGTCATTTCCAGGAGGTAGATAAACTAGTCCTAGAGGAATGGATTGCTCATTAATATCAGCAGGATGTAGGGTATTAATTAACGTCGGAAATGCTGTTTGTATCCCCTGCTCCATTTCTCCAGTCATGGCGAAAACTAGAGCTAAATGAGCAGCACACAGGGGATGATCAGACAACTCAATTCCCTGACTCAAAGCATCAAAAGCCATCTCAAGATACATGGCACGTAGGGATGAGTTTTCACATTGCTCAGCTTCAATTAATGCTATTACAGCACAGTTGTTCAATTCTATAGCAGAAGTCGGATTCTCCCAAGAGGTACCTTCAATACTGGTCTCTACAGTAGATAAAGCCTCTGAATCCAGATTCAGACCAGCACTTTCGAGATATTGCCAATAGGAATCAGCATAATTGACAGACATTTCCGCTTTCTCTCAATAAAGGTTCGCTGTACTGTTTATAGCTCTAACACACAGTTATGGGCTGATAGGAAAGACGATCAGGATCTGTTTTTGTTCACCAATCCATTACGATTACTATATGGATTATCCCACAATCTGATCAACAAACCCCCTCAACTTGTATGAATGCGATCGCTTCAACCCTCGAACCAATTGTCGGAAATTCCAATATCTACACCTGGGGAAACCTAGACCCAAGCTGGCAAGAGCGCATCAAACCAGCCATTGCTCCCGACACCCTTCCCGATAGTATCGTTTACCCTAGCACATCCGAGCAACTAGCCCAAGTCATCGCTCTAGCTCATTCGCAACATTATCATCTCCTCCCCTGTGGTAACGGCAGTAAATTAGGCTGGGGAGGTATTGGTAAAGACATTGATGTGGTAGTAAGTACCAAGCACCTCAACCAAATCATTGGCCACGCCGTAGGAGACTTGACAGTTACCGTAGAAGCTGGAGTTAAATTAGCTGACTTACAAGCTATTTTAGCAAAAACGGGTCAATTTATAGCATTAGATCCAGCTAATCCCCAAGAAGCGACCATTGGAGGTATTATTGCTACCGCAGACAGCGGCTCCCTAAGTCAACGCTATGGAGGGGTTCGGGATATGTTGCTCGGGATTTCCTTTGTCCGCAGTGATGGACAAATCGCTAAAGCCGGGGGTCGAGTGGTAAAGAATGTCGCTGGATATGATTTGATGAAGCTATTTACTGGCTCCTATGGCACCCTCGGAATTATCACTCAGGCAACCTTTCGGCTATATCCATTACCAGAAGCAGCAGAAACTATTGTGTTGACAGGTGAAATGGATGGAATTGCCTCAGCTATAAAAACAGTATTAGCCTCAGCCTTGACTCCCACAGCACTAGATTTATTATCCCCTAAGTTAGTCACAGAATTAGGGATTGGTCAGGATATGGGATTAATGGTAAGGTTCCAAAGTGTAGCAGACAGTGTTAAAGAGCAATGTGCTCGAATACAGTCAGTTGCGGAACAGTTAGGGTTACGGAATAGTTTTTATAGTAACGGGGATGACACGAGTCTATGGGAATCATTGGCAAACTCAATCGGGAAATCGCGACAATCCTCAACAATTGTCTGCAAAATAGGAGTATTACCAACTGCTGCTGCTAAAACATTCAACACCCTAGAAAGCTTGGGAGGATTGGGAGTAATTCATGTTAGAAGTGGATTGGGTAAAGTGTGGTTTGATTCCGAAGCAGTTAGTTCGGAAATGATTAAAACTATGCGCAGTTATTGTGAATCTGAACAAGGATTTTTAACAGTATTAGAAGCTCCTATAACCTTGAAGCAAGAGTTAGATATTTGGGGATATCAAGGCAATGGGTTAGACGTAATGCGTGGTATTAAACAAAAATTTGACCCAGAAAATGTTTTAAGTCCTGGTCGATTTGTTGGAGGAATTTGATTTATGGGTTTTAGGGAGTCGGGAGTCGGAACCCACCCCTAACCCCTCCCAGGAGGGGAACGGGAGTCGGGAGTCGGGAGTCGGGAGTCGGGAGTCGGGAGTCGGGAGTCGGGAGTCGGGAGTCGGGAGTCGGGAGTCGGGAGTCGGGAGTCGGGGTAAAAAACTTGAAAGTATCATATAACTATCATAAACGCTATATCAATCATCAATTACCAATTAGCCTTTAACCAATTACCATTCAACCTTAAAGCTTCAACCTTCAACCTTCCAACCTTCAACCTTCAACATTCCAACCTTCAACCTTCAACCTTCCAACCTTCAACATTCCAACCTTCAACCTTCAACCTTCAACCTTCAACCTTCCAACCTTTAAACAATGACCAATATCCAAGAACTAACAACGAATAAGCAAAAGGGTTTTGATGCTCAAAAACCGCCCAAGCAAGAATTGATTGATGCCTGCGTTCATTGTGGCTTTTGTCTTTCCACCTGTCCAAGTTACCGGGTGCTTGGGAAAGAGATGGATTCCCCTCGGGGTCGGATCTATTTAATGAATGCAATTAGTCAAGGGGAAGCCCCCTTGGCCGAAGGGAGCACACAACATTTCGATTCTTGTTTGGGATGTTTAGCTTGTGTGACAACTTGTCCGTCTGGGGTTGAGTACGATAAGCTAATCTCTGCCACTCGTCATCAAGTTCAGCGAAATCAGCCTCGTAGTTTTCCAGATTTGCTGTTTAGACAGCTAATCTTTAGCTTGTTTCCCTATCCGGGGCGATTGCGTTCATTATTGTTTCCTTTGTATCTGTACCAGACCTTGGGCGTGCAGAAACTAGTGCGCTCTACGAATTGGCTCAAACTGCTATCTCCTCGCTTAGCAGCCATGGAGTCAATGCTACCAAAGGTTACTCTAGATTCCTTTCGGGATAATTTACCCGATGTCATTCCCCCTGTGGGCAAGAAGCGTTACCGGATAGGAGTAATACTTGGCTGTGTGCAACGGTTGTTTTTCTCCTCAGTGAATCAAGCAACGGTGCGGGTGTTAACCGCCAATGGCTGTGAAGTGGTGATTCCCAAAACTCAGGGCTGTTGTGCCGCTTTGCCAGAACACCAAGGACAAACTGACCAAGCTCAAGCCTTGGCACGACAGATGATAGATAGCTTTGAGGGCACAGAAGTTGATGCCATCATTATTAATGCTGCTGGCTGTGGTCATACCTTGAAGGAGTATGGTCACATCCTGGAAGATGACCCCGAGTATGCTCAAAAAGCTCAAGAATTTGCAGGTAAGGTCAGGGATGCCCAGGAGTTTATAGCTAGTGTAGGACTAACTGCAACCCTTTCACCGCTTAGGGATGAGCCATTAACTATTGTCTATCAGGATGCTTGTCACCTATTACATGGACAGAAAATTAGTGTACAACCGAGACAGTTATTGCGGCAAATTCCAGGAGTGACCTTAAAGGAACCGATGGATGCCGCCTTGTGTTGCGGTAGTGCTGGAGTTTACAACATGCTGCAACCGGAAGTAGCCGATGAGCTGGGACAGCAGAAGGTTAATAATTTATTAAATACTGGCGCAGAGTTGATTGCTTCCCCAAATCCAGGGTGTTCGTTACAGATCAAGAAGCATTTGCGGCTGCAAGGAAAAGACATTACCTTAATGCATCCGATAGAGTTATTGGATTATTCGATTCGAGGATTAGGAATTAGGCTTTAGGCACACAAGAACAACCGTCAACAACTAACTAACTAACACAAGACTTAAGTATCCAACCAATCACCAACCCCAATCCCCCAAACCGCACCCCATGCCAAAACGGTTCCTGTAGACTGTGCCAAGAAAACAACTGACTCTCTAAATTCAGCTCCAGGACTTCCAGTTGTTCCTGAATTTGCCTTAACTCAGCCTTTAGGGCTTGTCGATTACTATTAGTATTATTAGTTTTAGTATTATTACGTTTAGTCTTGCGCAAGTCTTTCCTAACTTGCTCTCGACGCTCCTGGAGTTGAGCTTGCTGTCGCTGATCCCGCTGCACCTGAGTATAACGTGTCTTGAGAGTATTAAGCGATCGCTCTATTTCTGCCAATTCCTCTTCAAACTCATTCACATCTTGTTGATCCTGTCTATTTTTTCGTGAATCACGGTAAGATGAATGAAACGATTCTGGAGGCATATAACAATCTTAAATCCTAGGTTAAAATAGTTGGGAGTTGGTAAGCACTGACACACTCCCCCACTCAGCACTCAAAAAACAATGCCTGAATCCATCCAATTCACCAAAACTGATGCTAAGATGGAACCTAGCACTCTGGAATTGGCTCAAGCCTTAGCAGAACGTTTGGCGATCAGACCCAATGATTGGCATCGCCTCAAGTCTAATCGCTCCGCCCGAGCCAGTGAGCAGGCTGCTGCTGCTTTGGTATTTCTGCTCAATGATCATCCAGAAGAAGCCCTTGAACGATTGCGCCAAGCCTCTGGATGGCTAGACCGCTCTATTTCAGCTCCCCCTTGTCCAACTCATGGGAAACGCCACCCTTAGGGAAATAGGGGCTTAGGAAAATAGAGGGCGCTTAGAGGGATGCTTCACTTGTTTACAAAGCCTAATTTCTGTTCCCTGGTTGTTCCAGAGGACTTGATCGAAGATTTGGTGAAGGAGGCTCATGCCTCTACCGCTTTCTGATTGATCGCAGGGTAGGCTAACCTCGGGACTCTCTTGGTCATCACCATGGGTAAAACCAGACCCTTCATCTGAAATTACCCACCAATATTCACCATTGACTACTGAAAATTGAACCTCTACGGTCTTACTTGGGTCTAAATTATTACCGTGCTTTGCTGCATTCACTAACGCTTCTTGTAATCCCAGCCGGAGTTCCGGTTGCCATTTATTGGGAATTTGTTCAAGAAGCAAATCGAGGATCGGGCAAAGGTAAAGGGTAGAAGCAAAGCTAACCGTTTCCCAACCGCACTCAGCCGGACTCAAAGATGTGGCAATCACTCAAGAAACCCCTAGCTTTTTTTTGGTGGACTTGAT
>NZ_JAAHHE010000048.1:0-20569 GCF_010692525.1 Moorena sp. SIO3B2 | reverse complement strand
CAGTGAAATAGGTAAATAATTGATGTAGATAATTGAGACTATACATAAAGACTATACATAAAGAAACTATTTAGATGCCCGTGCCACCGTTGGGTAAGCTACCAATTCCCCATCACCAATTGCCCATCACCAATCAGGGATGATGCTTGGGTGTTCCACAATTGGGCAACGCCAATATCAGTGCTCGAGAAAAGCAGCACATTCAACATGAGAGGTTTGAGGAAAGAAGTCAGCAGGTTGGATGTGGGTTAACTGGTAGTCACCGTTGAGGCAAAGGAGTTTGAGGTCTCGTGCTAAGGTAGCTGGGTTACAGCTAATATAAACGATCCGTTTTGGTGCCACTTGCCTGAGGATGTCAATAACTGCTGGAGAACATCCCTTACGGGGTGGGTCAAGTAAGATAATATCTGGCGCTATAGTCAACTGGGGGAGTAACTGGTCCACTGATCCCGCCTGAAATTTCACATTAGTGATCCCATTGATCAAGGCATTTTGCTCAGCTTGCTCTACTGATGCGGCTTGCACTTCAATACCGATAGCTTGGCTTACCTGTTGGGCAAGGGGTAGAGTAAACGTGCCAATGCCACAGTAAGCATCAACTACACATTCATGCCCCTTCAGGGCTAGCTGTTTAATGATTAGGTTTAACAAAACCTCAGCCGCTTCAGTATTAACTTGGAAAAACGTATCTGGTCGCAGCCGCAACTCAAGACCAGCAAAGTTTTCCCTCAAGTATGGCTGACCTGCAACACAATAGGTTTGGGAACCAAAAATGACATTACTGCGGTGGGGGTTATGATTCACACAAACACCAACCAGTTGGGGATAACGATTTAGCCAAGTTTGCCCTTGGATATCCAAGTCTTTTAAATTCAGATCCGTTGTGACCAAGGTCAGCAACATCTCGCCAGTCTGTTGTCCAATCTGTAACGAAAGGTGACGCAATCGTCCTTGGTGGCGGCTTTCGTTGTATATCGACCACCCCAATTGCTGAATATCCTGCTTAATTTCCCCTAGCAGGGGATTCAAGCGCTGGTCTTGCACGGGGCATTGATTAAGATTAATGAGCTGGTGGCTACCTTTTTGGTAGTAACCCGCTTGAACTGAACCCGTTGCTGAGCGTTTAAGGGGATAGGTCGCTTTGTTGCGATAGCCCAAGGGAGAATCTGTGGTTAAGATTGGGGCTACGGTGGGTTCGCTAAATCCACCAATGCGTTTGAGGGCTTGAATCACCTGATTTTGCTTCGCCAACTGCTGATAGTCCCAGCTCACATGCTGCCATTGGCAACCACCACACTTATCCGCCACGATACATCTGGGATGAACACGATTAGGAGATTCCACCAACAGTTGGTGTAACTTACCAGTGGCATAGTTAGGTTTGACCCGAATCAGGCGCACCAAAGCTTTATCCCCTGTAACAGTATCCGGAACAAAAACCACCCGATTTCCTAGCCGTCCAACGCCATCACCACTATCACTGAGGTCTGTAATCATGACCTCAATCAGTTGACCTTGTTGCCAACACTCAGGGCTGGGCTGATTAGTTATCATCATTGGCATTATATAGCAAAGGGAACAGCGGATCTGGGAGTAGGGAGTAGGGAGTAGGGAGATCGAATGCAGTAGCTCATGGTGGAAACCACCTCAGGTCGGCGCACCCGTCGCTACCTGTAGGTGGCTTTATTAAGGTACCCTAGTACTTATAGCGTTTTTGCGTAAATCCTGATAGTTTTGTTTTCATGCCAGCTACAGATGGCAAGAGGGGGCAAAGGATGCTTCAAGGGAATGTAAAGGATGGGGTAAGAGGGGAAAGAGACTATCGATGCCAGCAAGCAAGCATGGGTTTTGCTCTATTTGTTGATCTTATGCCCAATGCCTTCCGTTGTGTCACCCAAAGTCGGTAAACTACTAATTAACAGTTCTGGCAACAAGTCCCGAGGTAAAATCTGTAATTTAGCTTGGGATGAATTGCCTGAGTAACTCAATAAAAAACTCCATAAACTAATAACATGAGTGTAGTTAGTCAAGTCATTCTCAAAGCCGACGACGAGCTGAGATACCTCAGCTCTGGTGAACTCAAAAGTATCAATGATTTTTTGCAAAGCGGTGAGCAGCGATTGCGCATTGCTGCCACCCTGTCGGAAAATGAAAAAAAGATTGTACAAAAAGCCAGTAGTCAGCTGTGGCAGAAACGCCCTGACTTCATAGCACCAGGAGGCAATGCCTATGGTCAGCGTGAACGAAATCAGTGTTTACGGGACTATGGATGGTACTTGCGCTTGGTCACCTATGGTGTGCTTGCTGGTGATCAGAAACCTATTGAAGACATTGGTATAATCGGGGCAAGAGAAATGTATAATGCCCTAGGTGTGCCAATGGCAGGGATGTCAGAAGCGATAAATTGCTTAAAAGAGGCATCTTTGGGAATCCTCACCGACGAGGAGGCTGAGCTGACAGGTCCCTACTTCGATTACATTATTCAAGCAATGTCTCCTAAGTCCTAAGGTAAGCTATCAGCTATCAGCTATCAGCTATCAGCTATCAGCTATCAGCTATCAGCTTATGGGCATAGGGCAAGCTACACTGAACAGCTTTTGAATAAAACAGGTAAGCATTGGTTTAATCTCTGTTACCTCAGCTGACAGCTGACAGCTGACGGCTGACAGCTGACCTCCTAAGTCATTTGTGATTAGTCATTAGTCATTGGTCATTTAATAATAGGATATGGTTACTTGTTAATGGTTAATTAACAAGTAACCATTAACAATTAGCCATTAACAATTAATAAAAGACTAATGATTAATGACCTCAAATCCCACGCACTTTAGTCGTGGGATTCTTTAAATTAAATGTGGTTAATCAAAAAACTGCCCTGGTTTTCATTATCAATTCTTCTGTTAAGCCATAGTATTTTTGGCTGGATGATATCTGTTGACTTTCAGGAATTGATTACGGTAGAACACACTACATCAGCATCACATCCTTCCTTATTTCATATATCGGTATGGCTCTGGCTGATCGGAGCAGTTTATATCGTGTTGATGGCTTTAGCGATAACTGCTCCAGTGTATCAGATTAGAAAATTGTACGGGACTTGGATGAAATCTGATACCAAAGCTTTTGTCTCCGTAATTTTCAGCTCTTTCCTAGCCGTTATCATCCTGCGCTGGATTCATTATTCTAGCCGTATTCTGGTGCTGATTGCTGCTGCTGCCTTAACCAGATTAGATCTTCAAACAGAAGGATACGGTGAATGGCAGGCTTTTTGGATCATCTGTGGGGTTTCTCTAACAGGTTTTAGTCTAGGGTTATTACTAAATCAGTTACTAATAGCAATTTTATAGCCATGTTGATAGGAATGAGTGTCGTTTTTTTGGTAATGGGTAATGGGTAATGGGTAATGGGTAATGGGTAATGGCGATCTCCGAGTCGTCAACCTTGGCCAAAAGGCCACGCTACGCGAACAATCCTCAACCTACCCTACACCGAAGGCCAAAGGCGAACAACCTTCTAACCTTCTAACCTTCTAACCTTGGCCAAAAGGCCACGCTACGCGAACAACCTTCTAACCTTCTAACCTTGGCCAAAAGGCCACGCTACGCGAACAACCTTCAACCTTGGCCAAAAGGCCACGCTACGCGAACAACCTTCTAACCTTCTAACCTTCTAACCTTCTAACCTTCTAACCTTAAACCTTCTAACCTTAAACCTTCTAACCTTCTAACCTTAAACCTTCTAACCTTAAACCTTCTAACCTTAAACCTTCTAACCTTAAACCTTCTAACCTTCAACCACAAACACTATTAATCTGTCTGGGGCATTTTAATTGTAACTGCTCCTTCTGGTGTGATAATAACTTTACCACCTAGGGCTTCAATTCTACTAATGGCGATTTGGCTAGTGCGAGGGTCAGGGGAGTTATTTAAAACCATTGACCAAGCACTCACTTGAGCTATCTTACTAGTAGGATTGCGCTTTATAAATTCAGCAGTGTTGCGGGAAATTTCAGCAATGTTTTGACTTTCTTCATCAGCGGATTTACTTGCCCAATCGGCGGATTTTTCAAAGGATTCTTGGGCGGCTTTAGGGTCACCCAAAAATAATAATTCATCAATTCCTTTGTAACGCCACACATAATAAGATTTAGGGGTAACTTTAGGGGATAGTGACTGGAGTCCTTTTTCCATTAAGGCGACCGATTTTTCTGGCATTCCTGCATATAAGGAACTACTGCTAGATAGAAAGAAATAGGCTGTTAAAAATTTGGGGTCTCGGTTTATAATAACGTCAAAGTACTCTGGGCTAAGCTGATAGCTAGTAATTTGGCGAGCCTCTTGATCACCAAAGTATTGAAGGAAATTCAGAAATACCCAGTCAGCTAATACATTATCGAAGCCAAATGTAGGTAGTCTCTGAAGCAGATTGAGATATACTTGTGTTGCTTCTACGTCTCGCTGGAGGTCTGCGGGTGAGATGTTTTTGGAGCTTTGTTTAAGGGCATTGAGTTGGGGTTGCTGTAGCTTGCCAACTGCTAAGATACAACCTAGGATAATTATGATTGCTCCTAGGGATTGGGTTAGTCTTTGAGGAAATTGCCAAGGCATTTGTCTAAGGTGAAGTATTAAGTAATATCAAGTATGAAGACAAGCATTCAGCTATCAGCTATCAGCTATCAGGCTTTGGCCTTGACCAAGGACTTTTATGAAAACTTTCAATTCTCATTAATCTATCAATTATCAATATTAAATTCTCCCCTTTGCCCATTGCGCATTGGCGCACGCTACGGGAAGAGCCTACGCTACGCCGGGTTTATTTTAAGCTGACAGCTGACAGCTGAGGGCTGAATGCTTACCTATGAAGGCGCTATGTATCAAGTACCGAGGAGACCATCAAAACATTCCCACCATAGTCTCAATTAACTCTGAGGGTAACTCCTTGAGAAACTGAGAACGGTTAGCCGGTTCCCGATTCCCATAAAAGCGTCGCTCATGAGCATGGGATAAAAACAGTTGTTCCTGAGCGCGAGTAATCCCTACATAACACAGACGCCGTTCTTCTTCCAACGCTACAGGATCTCTGAGACTACGACTGTGAGGAAACAGTCCTTGCTCTAGGCCGACTAGAAAGACAATGGGAAATTCTAGCCCTTTAGCAGAGTGAAGGGTCATTAAAGAAACTGCTTTTTTCCCCTCTTCCAGGTTATCCATGTCAGAGGCTAGAGTTGCATTAGCAAGAAACCCTTCTAAGCTCGTTTCTTCGTTTTCTTCTTGAAATTGCAGCACTGCATTAAACAATTCCACAATATTTTCCAATCGATTCTCAGCTTCTTCAGTGCCTTTGTTTCTTAAATCGCCAATATAACCAGACTCTTCCATAATCCCTTTGAGAATCTCTAATGCCGATCGCTCTTCCAATTGCTCCTGCCATTGAGAAATAAGCTGAGCAAATTTCTTTACCGCTTTAGCTGACCGTCCAGCAAATGTATGAACTGAGGTCTCATCACTGATAATTTCCCACAGGGGAACTCCTAATTCTTGGGCAGCTGCGACCAGATTGTTAATGGTAGTTTGTCCAATTCCTCGTCGAGGAGTATTGATAATGCGCAATAGACTAACAGTATCGGATGGGTTTGCGATCGCTCTTAGGTAAGCCAGAGCATCTTTAATTTCTTTACGGTCATAGAACTTGAACCCACCAACTACAGTATAGAGAATATCGGCTCTGATCAAGACATCTTCAAAGGCACGGGATTGAGCATTAGTACGATAAAGAATAGCAAAACTGCCTCCATCCAGTTCTGGATTTTGTCGTTTTAGCTGGATAATTTTACTGACTACAAACTGAGCTTCTTCCAATTCGTCATCAGCGCTATAACAATAGATTTTTTCCCCGATACCCCGTGTTGCTCGCAGAACTTTATCAATCCGCTGGGTATTATTTTCGATCAGGTGGTTAGCAGCTTGAAGAATATTTTCCCTAGAGCGATAGTTTTCTTCTAGCTTGACCATAGTGCGAGTATCTTGATCGGCTAAACCGTCACCAAAGTCTTGCTGAAAACCCAGAAGGATGGTGAAGTCTGCCATTCGGAAACTGTAGATAGAGTTATGAGTAAGCAATCCATCGCTAAAGTAGACATGGTGCTTCTCTACCTCTAGGCTATACACCAAGCCACTGTATTCCTGACGCTGAATCCTAATCGGTTTCCAAGCCACGGTTTTGCCACCCTGATAGACAGCTATATCCATCAGTTCTGGTAATAAATTAATCGCTGCTAGCTCGATAGTACTTTTACCCCGTCCGCCTTGATAGGCAATATCAGGGCTGTAAATCGGGTAGTTTGGGTCGAGTCCAAAGTCTTGAAGACAGGAAATCCCCCGTTCTGGTAACACATCACCCAGGGCATTAAATAACTGCTCCAGCATCTGACGGGTGTACTCAGTGGCACCATTAATTGGTTCAAACGGGGCAGTGGGAATACCATAGCGAGCGGCAATATAAGAAACTTTGAAGGAAGCTTCTGTCCGATTGTCGGTTACCACGAGAATCCAAGCAGCATCTGCTTTCTCAACCCTGGCTCGATAGCCTAACTGAAATCCACCATCGCTTTTAAATAGCTTGCACCATCCGACTCGGTACCACTGACCTCGGCGGATTAGGTAGACAACATGAGTCTTGTCCTTAGCTTGCTGATTCCACCGGATTGGCCATCGATGGTTTGGTGTGGAGCGAGTAGTTTGGCTATCAACCGTTACCTCAATCAGATGGCCACTAAAAGGACGACTGGCTTTGTTGAAACGATAACCTTCGACTCTGCCAACTACTGCGGAAGAATGAGGGTTATAGCTGACTAACCGATGTTGATTTGGATCTAGTGCTTCGATTGGGACATATCCTTCAGTAGTGAGTACTTGAGTACCTGGTGGCTGACACTGGTCTGCATCCCCTACTACAAAAACTGAGCGATTCTGCCAATCCCACTGACTCTTTCGAGTTTCGCCATTGGTACTCAACAAGCGAATCAGTTCATACTGAATCCGATTGGTATCTTGATACTCATCCACTAAAATGTGATAAAATTGCTGATGCCAGTAGCTTAAGACCGACTCATTCTGTTGGAATAGCCTCATTGGCACTAAGATGAGGTCATCAAAGTCCAAAGCATTGTTAGCAGCTAACTGCTCTTGGTAGTGGCTATAGACATCAGCAATCACTCGTCCCCGGAAATTGGACTGTTGTAGCTCAAATTCCTGGGGAGAAAAACCGCGATTTTTGGCATTGCTGATGGCATAGCGCACAGAACGGGGGTTAAATTTGTGGTCATCAAGATTTAAGGTTTGAGTGACAATGGTTTTAACCAGGGTCTGGGCATCGGATTCGTCAAAGATGGAAAAGTTCCGATTCCACTTCCGTCCCTGCTCATCTTGATATTTATTGATATCGAAGCGGAGAATCCGAGCAAACAGACTGTGGAAGGTGCCAATCCACAACGGTTTGGTGATAGTTTTGTAAACACGCGATCGCAACTGGGTTTGTTGGTCTTCTGGCAGAAGCTCCAACCGTTGACCATACTTCTGTTCCGCCAGCTGCTGAGCAAATATTTGCTCAATCCGCCCTTTCATTTCCCGTGCAGCTTTGTTAGTGAAGGTCACTGCCAAGATATTTTCTGGTGAGACCTTGTGTTTGAGAATCAGATTAGCAATACGATAGGTCAAGGCTCGGGTTTTGCCAGACCCGGCACCAGCAACAACTAACAACGGACCACAGAAATGTTCAACGGCTTGAAGTTGGGAAGGGTTGAGGTGGCTCAGGAAATCAGGGGTTGTACTCATAGGGGCGGATAAAATGCGATCGCAGATCTATCTAGATCTATATATCTTATAGCTGAGCTGATTCTAATGTTTTGTTTTGCCACTGTGATTCTAAAAATCCCATGATCTAGTAGCACTAAATTGTCCATGAACACTTTCCCGATTCTCTACTCCCGATTCCCGATTCTTGACCAAACAAAAATAATGGGTTTCAAGCCCCGCCCTTCTAGGGCGGCTTTGAGCATGTCATCCCACTTATTGAGCTAACGCTTGCACCTTTATTCAAAAATGTGTTATCCTGAGCTTAAGGAGGAAAGCCAATTGTTTAATTTAACCTACGAGTTTAAACTGAAGCCAACTGCCAAGCAAGTCTCTTTATTTGAAGACTGGTTGGAGCAATGCCGCAAGGTTTATAACTACGCTTTAGTCGAACGCAAGGACTGGTATAAGTCTCGTAGCTGTCAAATTAACGCCTGCTCTCTCCCTAGGGAATACATTATCCCAGCCG
Organism: Moorena sp. SIO3B2; assembly: GCF_010692525.1. Lineage (NCBI taxonomy): Bacteria > Bacillati > Cyanobacteriota > Cyanophyceae > Coleofasciculales > Coleofasciculaceae > Moorena > Moorena sp. SIO3B2. The sequence continues at coordinate 12,250 of NZ_JAAHHE010000048.1, read as the reverse complement.
ATGCTAAACGTCCTACTTATGCCAGTCAGTGTCGTGGTTTAACTGCTGCCAGAAAAGCTATTGAAGAATTAAGAGCTGTTCAAGTTCATGTCTTGCAACAAACACTCAAAAGGTTAGAAAAAGCCTTTGTAAGTATGTGGGAACAAGGACATGGCTTTCCTCGCTTTAAGAAGCAGGGACAAATGCGGTCTTTTGTCTTTCCACAACTAGGAGTCAAGCCCCTTGAAGCTAACAGAGTAAAACTACCCAAGATTGGTTGGGTGAAGATGAGGCAATCACGGGAGATACCCGCTGATGCTGTAGTCAAGCAAGCTAGAGTAGTCAAGAGATCCTCCGGTTGGTATGTGATGCTCACTCTAGCATGGGATGTAGATGTTCCCCAAGTCATGCCTCACGGAGAAGCCTTGGGGATTGATGTCGGAATTTCACATTTTGTTGCTGTTAGCAATGGTGCTTTGTTTCCTAATCCACGCCCTTTCAAACGCCTTGAACGCAAGCTTAAATTGCTGCAAAAGAGGGTAAGTAGGAAGCGCATTGGAAGTAGAAACCGTGTGCGAGCACAAAAGAAAGTCAGTAAGTTACACGAACGAATTGCTAACGTCAGAAAAGATTACCACTGGGAATTAGCTCATAATCTCTGTGATTGGGCTGGAATGATCTTTGTTGAAGATCTAAATCTTAAAGGGTTGGCCAGAGGGATGTTGGGTAAGCACTGCTTGGATGCAGGATGGGGACAGTTTTTCCAGATATTAGAGCAATGTTGTTTTAAGCGTGGCGTCTATTTTCAAAAAGTAGACTCCAAAAAGACTAGTCAGATCTGTCCCAACTGCTTAACTGAAACTGGGAAAAAGACGTTAGCTGAGCGTGTTCATCATTGCGAAGATTGCGGCTACACAACCAGTAGAGATGTTGCAGCCGCTCAAGTAGTCGCTATGCGCGGACTTGCAGCCGTGGGACACACGGTCAAGATGCTTTCTGAGGGTAAATTCGTTGGAATCCCTTTGAAGAAAGAATCCCCGTCCTTCAAGGGCGGGGAGTGTCAATAGATGGTTTACACACGCCCCCTCGCTCGCTTAATTGAAGAGCTACAACGCCTGCCTGGAGTTGGTCCAAAGACTGCCCAACGACTAGCCCTTCATATCCTCAAGCGTCCAACACCGGAAGTCAAAGCCCTAGCGCAAGCGTTGGTGGAAGCCAAACAACAAGTTGGTTTCTGTAGAGTATGCTTTCACTTGTCTGCTGAACCCGTCTGCCAAATTTGCCGCAATTCCAACCGGGACGAGAAGACTATCTGTGTAGTTGCCGACTCAAGGGATGTGATTGCCATCGAAAAAACCCGCGAGTACCGAGGTAAATACCACGTTCTGGGAGGAGTGATCTCCCCCATGGATGGCATTGGTCCAGAACAACTCCATATCCAGCAACTTGTACAACGAGTCAGCCAGAAAACGATTCAAGAAGTCATTTTAGCCATCAATCCCAGTGTAGAAGGGGAGACAACCACACTATATATAGGTCAACTGATCAGGCCGTTTACCAAAGTGACCCGGATTGCCTTTGGTTTACCCATGGGGGGAGACCTAGAATATGCAGATGAAGTAACCTTAGCTAGAGCCTTAGAAGGACGCCGTGAGTTGGAGTAATTGGACTAAGAATTAGTGAAGGATGAATGATGAAGTAAGAACATACTTCATCCTTTATACTTGCATAAACTACTTCAACTTTTGCTTAATAAAGGTCACCAGCTGACCTAATTGTTTCTTCAAGGCATCAATTTCTTTCTGCATTTTGGCAACCTTTGCCTTCAACTGTGCAATTTCTTGAGCTGATGCGACTGAGGACTGATCGGTAGCTGCACTAATTGTTGGTGGTGCAGGAGTTGCTGGTCGCTTCTTAGCCTTTTGCATAGATTCTTTGATAGCGTCCGTCAGCTGCTTTTTATTAAAAGGCTTTTCAATAAAGGCAAAATACTTAAAAGGTTCTTTAATTTTAGCAGTTACCTCTTCTTTTCGACCTGACATTAATACCAGAGGAATTCTTTGTAATTTAGGCTCACTTTGAAGTTTATCAAAAATCTCAAATCCACTCATTTTTGGCAGGATAAAATCTAACATTATAAAGTTAGGTTCTTCCTGGTAAATTAAATTAATTCCCTCCACCCCATCTTTAGCTTCGAGGACTTCAAACCCCGGAGGTAACATCTCTTTGACACGCTTGCGGATTACCGTACTATCATCGATTACCAGGATTTTATGACTTGCCACGACTGACTCCTTTCCAAGGTAGTTTGAGGTAATTTTAAAAAAACAAATGTTGAATGAAGCGACTGTCGCCGACTCCAGAGGCTAATGTGGACACCCTAACTTAGGATCAGGGGAGTGCCCGTTTGCCTAGCGATGATCGACAAGTCACGACCTACCCAACTAAGATAACTCAGCCCTATCAATCTATAGGCATACCCCTATAAAAAGGTGTGGGAGATGTGACAATCTATCCCTACTTAGTGCCATTTTACGGTAAGATTATACACCCGTTCGGGGTGAATGGGTGTTGAGGCTCCCCCGGTCACCCCTAATATCAATTCTGGTTGAATACCCATCAATTTTGGGGGGCGCGGGGAGGGTGGGGAGGGTGGAAAGTGTGGGGAGATGGGAACCCACCCCTAACCCCTCCCAGGAGGGGAATATGGGGAGATGGGGGAAATTTTTATTAAGGGTAATTATCCTGACATGATATAAGCGATCGCATTCCGATGCAAACTACTTGATCTGGTTCAGTTACGATTAACCAGTTAGGATTACGGCCTAATTTTACCCTACACCCAGTCACTCCACACTCTAACCAGGGACTGATTCCTCGGTGTAATCAAAACAACTTAACTGCCAATCTTTTCTTTCGACAACCAACGAGGCAAAGTAACCCGGCGCAGGGGTTAAACCAGCTATAGACCAAGGGTAAACTGCCTGAGGGTCTTTGTTGATGCTCAGCAAGGCAGTCGGTTCAGCTGGATTTACAGAAACTTCCACTTGTTCCAAGCCAGCTAGTCCTTCACCAATTGCTTTGAGATAGGCTTCCTTACTCGTCCATCCCTGAAAAAATGCCTTGTGCTTTTGCTCCTCAGACACAGAACAAATCACGGCATACTCTTGGGGGGAAAAGAAACGTTGAGCGAGTTGCTCAGCATCTGGCATTGGTCGCAGATATTCTAGGTCAACGCCAATGCGCTGATCCCGGGTAATAGCATACAGAATTAGTCCATGAGAGTGAGAAACATTAAAACGGAGTCTTCTGCCCCCAGAGGTTTCCTGGAGTGCTGGCTTGCCCCGCTTTCCATAACAAAACTCCACTTGGCGTGGGTTCATGGCCAAATAGCGACCCAAGATTTGGCGCAAAAGACCCCGACCTGCTATAAAATGCTTCCGATCCCGCTCAAAGTAAAATCGCTGAGCTCTTTGCTGCTCGTCCTCAGAAAGAGTAGTTGCCAATTTTTCAATCAATAATTCACTCAGCTCCAACTGCGCACGCCAGAGATGGACATCATGGTTCAATAGTTGCAAATCTGTTGGGGGAAGTAGCCACACTGGGGTCATGGTTCAAGAAAAACGTATAAAGATTTGTAGTTTCACAGTTACACCCAATAGTCAGATTTCAGAAATTTAATGATTTTTCTAGCGGTTTCTAGCCTAATGAGGTACACAGGATTTTTTCCCTGTTCCCTCTTATGTGTTCCGTGTTAGCTCTTCCAGATTAACTCTTATGTGTTCCCTGTTCCGGGGATCCGCTGTTCCATAAAACCCAAGACTCTGTACCTCACCAAATTGATAACCGCTAGACAGATACTCAACAATTTGGCTTAGTATTAAAGTTAATGTAAAGATGTTAAGCTTCCATGAGCTTTCCCAAGAAATTTAAATTCTTGTTCCTTAATTACTCCAAAGAACCTCAAACCCGTAAAATAGATCAGCTTTGTATAGGGAATAGATAGAGCTTATGAGTTTGCTCCCATCTCCATCTAATCAAGAATCAACCTTCCCCGCTACTTCTGACCTGTTTCTGCGCCATCGACTTAAAGTTGTAGAGGATATGTGGGAATCTGTTCTCCTATCTGAATGTGGTCAGGAACTCGTCGATTTACTCAAGCAACTGCGGGAATTGTGTTCTCCAGAAGGACAAGCAACTGAATATCCTCAATCCTCAGTAGCTGATTTAATCAAGCAGCTTGACCTTAATGAGGCTATCCGAGCATCACGGGCGTTTGCCCTTTACTTTCAGCTGATTAATATTGTTGAACAACATTATGAACAGCGAAATCAACAACTCTCAAGACGCCGCTCCTACCGAAGAAGCACTGAACCAGAGTTAACCCCCTTATCCCAAGGTATTTTAAAAAATGGTAATTCGTCTTTGTCAACTGTTGTAACCGTTGACAAAGAGGTGGAAATAGGCAATCAGGTTACTCAACCAGGGGCTGCGGTTACCAATGTTATTGAAAAGAGCCACCAGGAAAACCAAGGATCGGAAAGAAAATTAGGGCTACTAGATTGGCTATTTCCCCACTTGCACAAGCAAAATGTGCCACCTGGTCAAATTCAGCGGCTGATTGAGAATCTTGATATTCGCTTGGTTTTCACCGCTCACCCCACAGAAATCGTCCGTCGTACGATTCGGGGTAAACAGCGACGGATGGCTAAGATTCTGGAACAATTAGACCAAGCGGAGCAAACCTATGGTACCTTAGGAATCACTTCGTCCTGGGAGGTGACTGAATGTAGCCAAAAGCTGATGGAAGAAATTCGCCTCTGGTGGCGCACCGATGAGCTACATCAGTTTAAGCCGGGAGTACTTGATGAGGTAGATTACACTCTTCACTACTTCCACGAAGTACTGTTTGATACAATACCCCAATTGTATAGTCGTTTCAAGCAAGCGTTGAAGGGTTCATTCCCCTGGCTGAACCCACCCGCTAAGAACTTCTGTCATTTTGGCTCTTGGGTAGGGTCAGACCGGGATGGTAATCCGTTTGTCACTCCCCAAATTACCTGGCAAACTGCCTGCTATCAGAGGAATTTGGTGCTGGGTAAATATATAGATGAGGTTAGGCGTCTGACCGAATTATTGAGCCTGTCGTTGCACTGGTGTGATGTGCTACCGGAACTGTTAGACTCTCTAGAACAAGACCGCTCTCAATTGCCAGAGGTTTACGAACAGCTCGCCATTCGCTATCGGCAAGAACCCTATCGACTCAAACTGACTTACGTTAAGCAAAAACTCGAAAACACCCGTGAGCGAAACCAACAGCTGGCCAATGGTATGCCTGTACCAGATGAGATGGCTAATGGTAAAAGCTGGAGTTTTTACCGCTCTGGAGAAGAATTCTTGGCAGAACTAAAGCTGATTGAGAGTAATCTGGTGGAAACCGGGTTGAACTGTCGTGAGTTAGATAATTTAATCTGTCAGGTGGAAATTTATGGCTTTTACCTGGCTCACCTAGATATTCGCCAGGAAAGTTCTCGCCACTCAGAAGCCCTGAGTGAAATTGCTGAGTACCTGCAAGTTTTGCCTAAGCCCTACAACTTGCTATCGGAATCCGAAGCATGCTTGTGGTTAACCGCTGAGTTGCGAACCCGACGTCCATTAATCCCAGCAGAACTGCCATTTTCGGAAAAAACCTGCGAGACTATCGAAACCTTCCGGATGGTGCGGCAGCTGCAACAAGAGTTTGGTCCCCAAATCTGCCAAACCTACATTATCAGCATGAGTCACACGGCCAGCGATTTGTTGGAAGTCCTCTTGTTGGCGAAGGAAGCTGGTCTGTATGACCCAGCCACTGGTAAAAGTACCATTCGCGTGGTGCCACTGTTTGAAACAGTGGAAGACCTTAAGCGTGCTCCAGCAGTGATGAAATCCCTGTTTGAGCTACCCTTGTATCGTGCTAGTTTGGCTGGTGGATATCAAAAGTTGCAGGTTAGCCCATTAAACCTTGGCCAAAAGGCCACGCTACGCGAACAACCAAATAACCTTGGCCAAAAGGCCACGCTACGCGAACAACCAAATAACCTTGGCCAAAAGGCCACGCTACGCGAACAACCAAATAACCTACCCTACTCGAACGCCAAAGCTGAACAACCAAATAATCTTCAAGCTTTAACCTCTCCTAACTTACAAGAGGTAATGCTCGGCTACTCCGACAGTAATAAAGATTCTGGCTTCCTAAGTAGTAACTGGGAAATCCACAAAGCTCAGAAAGCCTTAGAGCATGTGGCTCAAGAGTATGGTATTGTTTTACGGATTTTCCATGGTCGTGGTGGTTCAGTGGGTCGTGGTGGTGGTCCATCTTATGAAGCTATCCTGGCGCAACCGGGTCGCAGTATCAATGGCCGAATCAAAATTACCGAACAGGGGGAAGTCCTTGCTTCTAGGTACTCTCTGCCAGGATTAGCGCTCTATCATCTGGAGACAATAGCCACAGCAGTTATTCAAGCTAGCTTACTCAATAATGGCTTTGATGATATCCAGCCCTGGAATGAAATTATGGAGGAGTTAGCTCAGATCTCCCGTAGCCATTACCGAGCTCTGATTCACGACCAACCGGATCTGGTAGATTTCTTCCATCAAGTGACACCAATTCAAGAAATTAGCCAGTTGCAAATTAGTTCTCGCCCTGCACGGCGTAAATCAGGGAAGAAGGATTTAAGCAGTCTGCGGGCAATTCCTTGGGTCTTTAGTTGGACTCAAAGCCGCTTCCTGCTACCGAGCTGGTACGGTGTTGGCACTGCCCTACAAAGCTTTGTTGATCAAGCTCCAGAGGAAAATATCAACCTATTGCGCTGTTTCTATTCAAAATGGCCCTTCTTCAAAATGGTCATTTCCAAAGTAGAGATGACCTTAGCCAAGGTGGATCTACAAATTGCTCACCACTATGTCAAGGAACTTTCAAACCCTGAAGACCTGGAACGCTTCGAGCATTTGTTTGAGCAAATTGCTAAGGAATTTAACCTGACCCGCAACTTAGTCCTGACGATTACAGGACACCAAACACTCCTAGATGGCGACCCCAATTTACAACGGTCTGTACATTTGCGTAATGGTACCATCGTTCCCTTAGGATTTTTACAGGTATCTTTGCTCAAACGCCTACGTCAACATAGCAACCAGGTAACATTGGGTGTGGTTCAATCCCGGTATAGTAAGGGAGAGTTACTACGAGGAGCCTTATTGACGATCAACGGTATTGCTGCTGGCATGCGTAATACTGGCTGACATGTAAAAAATAAAGGTAAGCTATCAGCTATCAGCGTGTCGCGTATCAGCTGATGGGCATAGGGCACGCTACTTGAAGTGCTGATCGGCATAGGTCACACTACACCGAACAGCTTTTGAATAAAACAGGTCAGCATTCATTTAATCTGAGTTACGTAAAGCTGACGGCTGACGGCTGAATGCTTACCAATTAAGGATGAAAAACTAACTTTTTTTGTCCGGAATCATTGTAATGGCCAATTTAGCACTAATGATTAAATAGGTGTTCAACTCTTTGTATATCCTTCTGGCGGTGTCTGGCTTGCATCCTTTGTTTCCATTCTCGAATCGCGATCGCCGTTTTTTCTGTAGGAGGTGTATACTTCTGACTTTTCCCGGTGTTTTGCTTTGCCTGTCGTTGGTGTTGATTAGCTTGAGGTTGAATAACTAGAAACTCGTCAAGATTCTCTTGAAGTAATTTATGATCCAAGGCCCTTAGGATCGCTCTTGCGTTTGAATAACGCTCTTTGAGGGAAATAGCCAGCATTCTGTTGAGAATATTAGCAAAGGAATCACTCAAGTCCAATGCTTTGCCCCACTTCAGTTCACTAGTTTGGCGATCGCTCTGAAATTTTAGGGGGGCTTTTCCAGTAAGTAGGTAAAGACAGGTAACCCCTAGGGAATAAATATCACTGCTATACACAGGTCGTAGGCTAAACTGTTCCGGTGGTGCAAATCCTACCGTACCGATGAAATGGGTAGTTGGGTTTCTTACACTGTTATCTGATGCTTGGGCAATTAACTCCTTAACTGCCCCAAAATCAATTAGTACCAACCGACCATCATCATTAGAAAGAATAATATTCTGAGGTTTGATATCACGATGTATTACCCCATGGTCATGGATATACTGCAATAACGGTAGTATGTCTCGCAGAAAACCTTTAACGGCTCCTGGGGATAAGCAACCAGAACGCCTCACCAACCTAGCTAGGGTAATGCCTCGAATGTACTCTTGAACCAAGTAGAATTCTCCATGGTCTACGAAATAATCGAGCAACATGGGGATCTGGGGGTGAGTCCCCAGTTTGTTCAAAATTTTTGCCTCTCTCTCAAACCGCTGACGAGCATTATGTAATGCTTTTGGATCACTGAATTTGGGGCAAAGTTGCTTGATGACACAAAACGGCTGACCCGGTAAGGATGTATCTTTGGCTAGAAAGGTTACACCAAAACCACCTCGACCAATCATCCGTAACACTTCATAGCGTGCGCGAAACAGCTGCTTTTTGCCACAAAGCTGACCTAACTCGGTATTCTTTAAGACGTCACTGTGAAAAGGAGATAGCTTGACTTGGGGGAAATTCATTTATTTGTATATAGAAGGAGTAGCCATCAGCACCGATCTGCTTTTAGTTTAGGCAAAAATATAGGGGTTTGGATGAATTCTTCAGAGAGAAAAAAAATTTCCTACAGTTAATTAAAAATTAGGTAAAGTTGGTTGATAATACAGGGGTAAACAGAAAATATGACTATGCATCACAAACTAAACGAAGCCTTAAACCAAGGTCGTTGCCTGAAAGTAATTAGTGGCTTAAATAATTTTGATACCCAGAAAGTTGCTGCTGTAGTTAAAGCAGCTTCACGGGGTGGAGCGACTTTTGTCGATATTGCCGCCTGCCCCGATCTAGTCAGGTTGGCACGAGGGTTAACGGATTTACCAATTTGTGTTTCTGCTGTAGAACCAAAGCAGTTTGTTATTGCTATCCAAGCTGGTGCTGATCTGATTGAAATTGGTAACTTTGATAGCTTTTATGCTCAGGGGAAGTGGTTTGATGCTTCCGACGTATTGGCACTGACCATTGAAACCCGTAAATTATTACCCAATATAACCTTATCAGTAACTGTCCCCCACATTCTAAAGTTAGATCAGCAAGTAGAACTAGCGGCAGAATTAGTCAAAGCAGGTGCCGATATTATTCAAACTGAAGGGGGTACCAGCAGTAAACCTCGCTCCGCTGGCACCTTGGGTTTAATTGAAAAAGCGGCACCAACCTTGGCAGCTGCCTATGAAATTTCTCGTGCTGTCTCAGTACCAGTGTTGTGTGCTTCCGGGTTATCCAGTGTGACCCTTCCCATGGCCATTGCTGCTGGTGCTGCTGGTGTTGGCGTTGGTTCGGCTATCAATCAGTTAGATAGCGAAGTCGCAATGGTAGCAGCGGTTCGCAGCTTGGTAGAAGCCCTCCAAGGGGTCAAGGGTAAAGAGGTGAAGGTTTGATGGTTGTTCGCGTAGCGTGGCCTATTGGCCAAGGTGATCTGGTTGAAGGTGATCTGGTTGAAGGTTTCAAGGTTGAAGGTTTCAAGGTTGAAGGTGATCTGGTTGAAGGTTGGATGCTTGAACGGTTGAACGCGACGCGCGTGCCTATTGGCCAAGGTTGTTCGCCGTTAGAGTCGATGTCCCCTATTACGGGGAGCACCTCTCCTTCAGAACCGTGCATGAAACTTTCGTCTCACACGGCTCCTAGATATTCTTAGCTGAGGTGCGACCCAGGGGCAGTTTATCTGCCCATTGGAAAGCGCACCTCGCTTTTGCTCCAATGTATTTGCTGATGGCAGCTCTGATGAACTGCTAGAAGATTCTTCGTTTTCCAGTTGTCGTGGTTTCCATCTATGTGATGGAGATGTACATCCTCGTCTTCTAGGAATCTCAATCCGCAATATCCACAGGAATGGTTCTGCTTTTTCAAAGCTGTTGATGTAGCATCGGAGTATAATCGTGGGTTCCGATTACTCCAGTAAACTAAGTCACCGTCGTAGGGTGACTTAGTCCCCTTTACGTTTACGTGTTGGTTTTGCTTGTAACCTACCTTTGGGAATGCCTTCTTACATAGTTCATTGGCTTTGTACCGGTTTACCTTCTTTTCCTTACGGAATTTCCGATTTGCGGTGTGGTTCATGAACCATAGAGAATCCCTTGAGCTGCTCATGTCACAGCTGCTGTGGTAGTTACGCCATCCGCGAACTATAGGAGCTAGTTTCGTTGCTTTTACTTCAGCACCATAGTTCGAGTTATTAACCACGTGTTTGATTTTTTCGCGTATTTTCCGATGGTTGTCCGCTGAGGGAGTGCATTGGAATTTTCCGTTTTTCTGGACTCGGAAGTTCCAGCCCAAGAAATCAAAACCGTCTGTCGTGTTGGTTAGCTTGGTCTTTTCTTCGCTGATTTCCATTCCGCGCTCTGCTAGGAAGGCTTTTACTTTGTCAAGTATCTTCTCGGCATTGTCTTTTGGCTTTAGGATGAACACCATATCATCTGCGGATCGCAGGCTGGTGTGTATATCCTCTATTCCGTTAAGTGCGATATTAGCTAGTAGGGGGCTTACTACTCCACCTTGTGGGGTTCCTTGCTCAGGGAATTCCGGATTTATTCCGGCCTTGAGGCAGCGGAATATTCCGTGTTTTAATCCTGTTGGCGCAATTAACCTTATCATGATGGCGTTGTGGGAAATACGGTCAAAGCATTTCTTGATATCTAGTTCTATGATTCGCTTTTTGATTCCGTTGCTATTAGACCTTAGATTGTTAAACAGTTGTTTTTGTGCGTCTTGGGCACATCTTCCCGTTCTGAATCCGTAGCTTTTTGCGTGGAACGTGGCCTCGTGGGCTGGTTCTAAGGCGAATTTGGCTAGACATTGCCATGCTCTGTCAGGGATGGTAGGTATTTTCAACATCCTTACTTTCCCATTCTTTTTAGGGATAGGGATTTCGCGAAGTCGGCTATGCTTCCAGTCTGAAGCATGGTCGTTCAATGTTTCTACCAGTTCCCATCTCTGTCGGTAGTTGAGGCTTGACTTACCATCAATTCCCGCCGTTTTCTTACCCTTGTTTAGCTGAGTCACTTGACGGACGGCCAAAAGTTGAGCTGCACGGGACTTCATAATCAGTTTCTGTAATGACCGTGCCTTCTTCAGGTCGCCATCTCGAACTGCTTTGAACACTCGCTTTTGTAGGCGAAAGAGGTTTTGGCGGAGTTTCTTCCACTTTTGACTTTTCCAAAAGTCGCTATAACTGGTTGTCATGCGTCTACTTATACTCTCCTAGAGTTCGTGTTTTCTGAATACCCGCAGCCAGTTTCCGGCTGCATCCTACCCGACAGTGAGGATTAGACTTGGCATAGCTTACCGAGGGTTCGACCGTTCCTCAGACTCATGTTGCTGTCGTTTTTACTCGTTCCGACTGTTAGATTGTTTTGATGTTTTAGGGCAGTCCGGAGATGAAACCTTAGAATAGTGGAGCCTTACTACAAAATTTTTAACCCTTTTACCCATAGCCGACTAACTATAAAGGCTCCACTATTCTTGCGGTAACTTCTAACCAATTTGCCTATCCTCTCCTCGGAGTTTACGATTACCGCCAAAAGAGCATCGTGAGGATGTAGAGGATGAAGTCTCGCATATACTAGTCAGATTGCGGCTTCCGCATAAGACACTTTTTCAGGACTTTTGCTACTGTTACCCATGACATCTTCCCGTTAGCGGCAGTGTGGCACATCTGATTTACCTCTGATTCCGCCCTGTTGCCAGCGTCACTCTACAGGTTGCCGCCTGTTCGGTGTGGCCAGATAGGGTGTCACTTATCTCCAAAAGACCACCATCCGAACAGTCAGTTAGGCTTTGAAGGTTTTCCTTCGCGCCCCTAGCTCATAAGCCTTGTATTGTAAGGTTCCTAGCTAGAACGAGCCGCACTTTGGCGTTCGGTGTAGGGTAGGTTTGAAGGTTGGATGCTTGAAGGGTTGTTCACGTAGCGTGGCCTTTTGGCCAAGGTTGCATGCTTGAAAACTAGTCTTCTAACCTTCAACCGGTTAACCTTCAACCGGTTAACCTTCAACCGGTTAACCTTCAACCGGTTAACTTTTAACCTGTTAACTTTTAACCTTCACCCTAAACAGTCCTTCAATCCATAAACCACCTGTTGCTGTTCCTCAACGGTAAGTTCTGGGAACATTGGCAGG
>NZ_JAAHHE010000479.1:0-4052 GCF_010692525.1 Moorena sp. SIO3B2 | reverse complement strand
GGCAATTATCGGTGGTTGCTCTATATCCAGAAGCTAGTCAAGCGTAAATAGTAAATTTAGTCTATTACTAATAAAACTATGAACCAAAACAAGCGTCAGGCATACTGGCGTGCCAACATCGCATTAATTCGGAATCTCTTAATTGTTTGGGCATTCGTATCCGTTGTATGTAGCATTCTGCTTGTAACATTACTGAACAACGTCAGTGTAGGGAATATTCCCCTAGGCTTCTGGATGGCACAACAAGGTAGTATTTTTACCTTTGTCGTCCTAATTTTTATCTACGCTATACAGATGGATAAAATTGACCGTAAATACAAAAAGTAATGTTTACTGTTGGTAAATAAATTGGGAAATAAATGGCTTTGCTTAACTAAACTATATTTTTATAGTTAGCAATTAAGAATTGTAATAGGGCAATTCTATAGTACTTTCCAATAAAAAAAATACCGTTTTTTTATTACCAACAATCCCTATATAGGGTTTCTCATAGTAATGATGTACATAGGATTTTGTCCCGATTCCCGATTCCCGATTCCCGATTCCCTGCGCGCAGCGCTATAGCAATTATTCAGACAAGTAAATATCTATGACAGTTGAAGCTTGGACCAGTGTATTGGTCATTATTTCCTTTATTCTCTACCTTTACATTGGTTGGCGCTCTCGGGTGCGCGATAGTAAAGGGTTTTTCGTAGCAGATCAAGGTGTTCCCGCTGTTGCTAATGGTGCTGCTACAGCGGCAGATTGGATGTCTGCTGCTTCCTTTATTTCTATGGCAGGGCTAATCTCTTTCTTAGGATATGATGGCTCAATTTACCTGATGGGCTGGACAGGAGGATATGTGCTACTAGCGCTATTGTTAGCCCCTTACCTGCGGAAGTTTGGAAAATACACAGTACCCGACTTTGTGGGAGACCGCTATTACTCGAATGTTGCTCGGTTGGTAGCAGTAGTTGCTGCTATTTTTGTCTCCTTAACCTATGTCGCAGGACAAATGCGAGGGGTAGGTATTGTATTTAGCCGCTTTCTGCAAGTGGATATCGGTCAGGGTGTCGTGATTGGCATGGTAATTGTGGCATTTTTTGCCGTGCTGGGGGGGATGAAAGGCATTACCTGGACTCAAGTTGCCCAGTATGGCGTGTTGATTGTGGCTTACCTGATTCCAGCGATTGCGATCGCAACTCTACTGACCGACAACCCGATTCCCCAGCTAGGATTCACCTTCAGTGACATTATCCCGAAACTCAATCAAATTCAGGTAGATCTAGGTTTCCAGGAATACACTAAACCCTTTGCCAACAAGTCCATGCTGGATGTCTTATTTATCACCATTGCCTTGATGGTCGGTACTGCTGGACTTCCCCATGTGATTGTACGCTTTTACACCGTACGCAATGCTAGAGCTGCTCGTTATTCCGCTGGCTGGGCGCTATTATTCATTGCCATACTCTACACCACAGCTCCCGCCGTTGCTGCCTTTGCCCGCTATAACCTGATTGATAGCCTCCATGACCATACCATTGAGGAAGTGCGTCAGCTAGACTGGGCAACCAAATGGGAAAATACTGGTTTATTGGCGTTTGACGATAAAAACGGCAATGGCAAGATTGAGCTGAAACCGGACAAAGAGACCAATGAAATTAAGATTGACCGAGATATCATTGTACTCTCCACACCAGAGGTAGCCAAACTTGCTCCCTGGGTGATTGCCTTAGTAGCAGCAGGAGGACTAGCCGCCGCTCTATCCACTGCATCGGGCTTACTGCTAGTGATTTCTAGCTCAATCGCCCACGATGTCTACTACCGCATCATTAATCCTAGGGCGTCGGAGTCCCAACGATTGATGGTGGGTCGAATTATGGTAATTGCTGCCATTGCCATTGCCGGTTACTTTGGTATCAATCCCCCTGGATTTGTAGCCCAAGTGGTAGCCTTTGCCTTTGGTTTAGCCGCTGCCAGCTTTTTCCCAGTCATTCTGCTAGGGGTATTTGATAAGCGAACCAACCGAGAAGGGGCAATTGCTGGCATGGTGGTAGGGTTAGTTTTTACCACCGTTTACATCATTGGGGTGAAGTTCTATAGTATGACACCCTGGTTTTTCGGTATTTCCCCTGAGGGGATTGGTACCGTAGGGATGGTGCTTAATTTCATTGTGACTGTAGTGGTTTCTCGCCTGACACCCCCACCTCCAGCAGAAATTCAGGAGATGGTGGAAATGTTGCGAACACCCGGTGATGCTCCCCCAGCCCTTCATGATGTGGGAGAAGAGGAGTTGGATTGATCAAGGTTGAAAGTTGAAAGTTGAAAGTTAAAAGTTGAAGGTTGAAGGTTGAAGGTTGAAGGTTGTTCGCGAAGCGTGGCCAATAGGCCAAGGTTATGGGGTTGTTTGCCTTTGGCGTTCGGTATAGGGTAGGGTGTCTTTGAGAATGTAGAATGTAGAATTAAGAATGTAGAATTCCCAATTCTAGCGTTGCTAAATCTTCGCGCTGAATAGGAGTAGAGTGGGCATCCTGCCCGCACGAAAATAAGCATGAAACTGGCAAGATGCCAGTTCCACGGCTGATGCCCATTCCACAGGTGCGACCCAAGGCCGGGTTCCCCGGCCTAGGAGGCGCGCACCTAAACACTCTTAAAATCATTCCATTATTCAGCAACGCCCAAATTTCAAATTCTACATTCTACATTCTACATTCTTAATTCAAAAGGGTAGGTTGAAGACCGTACCGTCAACCGTCAACTAATTCAGGTGTTTTCTCTGTAGACTATTTGCAGGCACTCAACATGCAAATGGAAGTCTATGCTACGCCTTAAAATCTCCTTAGCTAACTTACTGCTGATTGTTGCTACTGGCTTGACAATAGTCCTGCTGTGGCAACTTAGAGCTTTGCTAGTAGTACTGATGATTGCAGTAGTGCTCGCATCTACTCTAGCACCAATTATTGATAGTGCTGAAAAGTTAAGGATTCCCCGCTGGCTAGCGGTTATTCTGGTTTATTTAGGCTTAATCGCTGGTTTGACAGGGATCGGCTTAGTGATTGGACCAACAGTAGCTGAGCAAATTCAGCGTTTATTTCGGAAACTGCCAACGTATTTGGAGGTTTTAACCTCTTTGTTAGATGCTTTAGCGATTCGCCTAGGGATGACTGAACTAGCTCTGAGTAAAATGTTTGATGCTGGGACCGTTACCTCTTGGGTAATTCGTTCCTCTCAGCAGTTGCTAGTGCAGTCTTATGGATTGACACGGAGTCTTTTTGCTGGAGTGTTTACCGTAATTCTGGCAACACTGCTGTCTGGTTATATGTTAGCTGGCTCTGAACAGTTGATTAAAGGGGGGGTAAGTTTGTTTCCCAAACCCTGGGATGAAAAATTGGCAGCCCAGGTCAAGCCAGTCAGCCAACGGATGGGGGGTTACATCCAGGGGCGAGTGGTGGTTTCAGGAATTTTAGGGATGGCGATTACTGTTGGTTTAAAATTTTTGGGACTGTCAGAGTTTGCCTTGGGTTTGGGTGTGATTGCTGGGGTGACCAATTTGATTCCCTTTTTTGGTCCGGTCTTGGGAGCAATTCCAGCATTGATTGTGGCAATTGCTCAAGGGGGATGGACTTTCTTGTGGGTATTGCTACTATTTGTGATTATTCAGAATCTGGAAACCTATATTCTTGATCCCCTACTGGTGGGGTCTTCTGTGAGAGTTCACCCCTTATATCAGTTGTTGGCAGTGCTAGGTGGTGCAAAGGTTTTGGGGATTCTTGGTGCTTTGATTGTTCCCCCTTGGGTAGCTGGTGCAGCTCTGGTACTAGAAAATTTGTACTTGAAGCCGAAACTGGAGGCGGAACAAAATGCTGCTACTATCTCGCCAGCTTCTGAACCAGACGCCTCAAATGCTCTTTCTTTCAACGGATAGTATGATAACTATACTTTGAGGGATCAGCAATTAGCTATCAGCAATTAGCTATCAGCAATTAGTAATCAGCTATCAGCAATTAGTAATCAGCTATAGCAGTCGCCAGGGCAGTTAGGACATGACAAAAGTCTCACACCCTTTGTAAGCG
>NZ_JAAHHE010000478.1:0-4055 GCF_010692525.1 Moorena sp. SIO3B2 | reverse complement strand
GGGTTGCTGAAAATCCTGTCAGGAAAACTAGCCGAGCATGTGGGTAAACCTGAAGCTTATGTGATGACAGCGTTTGAGCCTGGTGTTGCTATGACGTTTGCTGGTAGCTTTGACCCAGTTTGCTATGTGGAAATTAAAAATATTGGCACCATGAAGCCCACTCAAACTAAGGCCATGAGTCAGGATTTTTGCAAGACGATTAATGAGACCTTGGGTGTAGCACTTAACCGAATTTATATTGAATTTGCTGATGCCCAGAGACATATGTGGGGTTGGAATGGCTCAACGTTTGATTGACCTTAGACCTGGCTCAGCTCACTTTAAAGTCAGAAATCGTCTCAATCCATACCCGTGCTCCACAGTGTAGGGGATTATCCGGGCGATACATGACCCGACAAGGGCCATTGACTTCTACGGTATGACCGTAAGTGTTATTAGTGCCTCGTTTGACAGTAATCACTGGATTCCTTTCGCCGGTGTTGTGATTTTGGCGAATCACTTTCTGGTTAACGTGGATCACAGCCTTCGTGTAATTTGTACGCTTTGACCAATTCCGCTTTGGTCCACGAGTGCCAGGAGTGACCACGGGCATGCCATCAAATAAGGGAATCACCCAAGTTCTACCGACTTTATAAGCACCTTTAACTCTGCCCTTGCTCAACAGGAAACGGACGCGAGTGGCAGAGATACCTAGTAATTCAGCGGCTTGTGCGGTAGAAATCATCATGGCGAAAAACCATTGTGTTTACGATATTGTTTATATTAACACGATTTTTTAAAAGATGCAATGGGTGGAAAGTGTGGAGATAGTGGTGGTTGAAAAAAACTGTTGCATTTACACTATGGGAGGTATAAGTGGTTAACGTGGATAATTGGAAAAACTATTGCATTTGCACTAGGGGTGATATAGGTGATGTGGGTGTTTAAAAAAAACTATTGCACTATCACAAGTCTTTGGGTGGTGCGTTACGGGGCGGCTTCAGGCGCGTAGAGGAGAACATGAAAGCAAGCCCGCCCCTAACGCACCCTACGCAACAATTGCCCAATTCCCGATTCCCGATTCCCGTTCCCCTCCTGGGAGGGGTTAGGGGTGGGTTCCGATTCCCGATTCCCTGTTCCCTCAATGATCAAAATAAAAAAATTCGGTCAAGTTCTGGTTAATTCCAATGCTTGACCGAATTATTTCTTGTAATTGTCAACAACCCTAGAGTCCTTGACTATTTGTCCTCTATTTCGTTAGCAAATTGTCACAATCAACAACCTACTAACCTATTCCTCGTACTAATCACAGACACTTGAGACTTTGTCCTTTATCCTTGGTTTTTCCTTGTCGCCAGGGATTGGCATCCCTGGCAAGTTGCTATCTTAATCTACCGACAGATATCGAATCAATATACTGATTACTTCACCTGGATTTTCGGTAGGTTGAGGAGTGCTCCACTCATCAACTTGTGCGTAGCCAAGGCTATAAAGGCTGTAAATTGTCATCCGCACAGTTTTGGGAGAACCGATCAATATATGTTTGATTTGCTTCCGTCCTGGCCGGGATTCGCCAGAGGATTCAGGCGGATTAGGATTGTTAGGATTATCATCGGAATTC
The DNA here is from genome assembly GCF_010692525.1 of Moorena sp. SIO3B2. Lineage (NCBI taxonomy): Bacteria > Bacillati > Cyanobacteriota > Cyanophyceae > Coleofasciculales > Coleofasciculaceae > Moorena > Moorena sp. SIO3B2. Next base: position 2,455 of record NZ_JAAHHE010000478.1, on the reverse strand, counting down.
GGGATAAAGTCTTGATTGTCCATGATTAGTTTTAGGTGTTTTTTACGAGGACATTTTTATCTTATAAAATATTTTTTATGTTGTCAAGTAATTTTCAGATTTTTTTTGAAAATAATTTTGGCACGGAGGGGGTATTTATGAAAAAGTTTAGATTACTTTTTTTGTTTTTTTGCTTGATTTGGTAGTAGCGATCGCGTTTTTTTTTAGAGGTTGTCTGAGAAGTCTCATTTGCTACATTAAAGCCCCCTAAATCCCCCAATTTTGGGGGACTTTTACCAACAAATTGATTCTTGTTCCCCCCAGAATTGGGGGCTAGGGGGGCAAAATTCAATATCAAAAAACTTTTCAGATATCCTCTTAGAGCGTTTTGCTAGGGTATATTTGAAAGCGATCGCATAAGCGCGGAAGCTGAGGCCTTTGGGCCACGCTTTGCGAACGCTTCATCCCTTAGCGTGACATGCAGGTCAATCGCGTAGTTGCTCAATGGTTCCATGGCTTTCTATAGCATTTTATATCTCGATCCCCCCCAGCCCCCCGTGATCATTGGGGGGAGTCCGGAAAGTCCTGTTTATCAAAGGTTTAATTCCGGAAAGTCCCCCTTGTTAAGGGGGATTTAGGGGGATCAAAACCCAGGAATTATGGGTTAGATTGAGGGAATGCGATCGCCTAGCGTGACATGCAGGTCAATCGCTTAGTTGCTCAATGGTTCCATGGCTTTCTATAGCATTTTCTATCTCGATCCCCCCCAGCCCCCCGTGATCATTGGGGGGAGTCCGGAAAGTCCTGTTTATCAAAGGTTTAATTACGGAAAGTCCCCCTTGTTAAGGGGGATTTAGGGGGATCAAAACCCAGGAATTATGGGTTAGATTGAGGGAATGCGATCGCCTAGCGTGACATGCAGGTCAATCGCGTAGTTGCTCAATGGTTCCATGGCTTTATATAGCATTTTATATCTCGATCCCCCCCAGCCCCCCGTGATCATTGGGGGGAGTAATTAAAGTCCTGTTTATCAAAGGTTTAATTCCGGAAAGTCCCCCTTGTTAAGGGGGATTTAGGGGGATCAAAACCCAGGAATTATGGGTTAGATTGAGGGAATGCGATCGCATAAGCGCGGAAGCTTCGCGTGACTCGCATAGCGGCTCAGAGCATCGCGTTTTTTGTCGGGATGATAACTTAGGTAATTTTAGCGTTGATAATGGTAAAAAAATACACAGTTTTTTACCTATTTACTTATCCCTGCTCCCTAATCCATACTCCCTACTCCCAATAATAAAATTCCTAACCCAATTTAAACCTGATATACTATAATAAGTAATATCTAAACTAAATCATTGTTTGAGGTAGTCGTGGCGTTGGACTTACTGAGCGAAATATATAGTTCCTTTGAACCTTTTCAGCCTCCACCAAAAAAGGCTTATGTTGACTGTCAAGATGTTCGTGGAGGTTGGGAGGTTACTCGAGAGTTAGGAAGGAAAATTACCCGGTCTAAAAAGCCAACATGCCAGCTATACTCTGGGCACCGAGGAGTAGGAAAATCTCCTGAACTTTTACGGCTAAAAGAGCATTTAGAACAAAAGAAGTATTTGGTGGTTTACTTTGCTGCAGATGACGAATATATTGAACCCCAAGATGCTGATTATGCAGATATTCTCTTTGCTTGCACTCGCCACTTGGTGGAAGCAATTAAGCTTGAACAGCATAATCCATTACTAAATTGGATGAAAGATCGTTGGGAATCCTTAAAGGATATTGCCCTGACCGAGGTAGCGTTTGATGGGTTAAGTTTAGAAGGGCAAATCTCACAGTTTGCCAAGATTACTACTAACCTTCGAGCAACACCAGATAAACGGCGTGAACTCCGCCAAAAAATTAACGCCAATACGCCATCTCTAGTAGAAGCCCTCAACGACTTTATCCAGGAAGCTCAAAACTCCTTGTCTGCTAAGTCTGCTAATAGTCGAGGAATTGTATTGATTGTTGACAACCTTGATCGCATGGCAGAAACCCAAGACATAGGGAAACCAAGTAACTATGATGAAATTTATCTGAATCGCAGTGAAATGTTACGAAGATTGGCTTGTCATGTAATTTATACTGTGCCAATAGCCATGGTGTACTCAGGACGGGCAACTCAGCTGGAAAATAATTACGATAAACCTGATGTATTGCCAATGATCATGGTTTGCAATCCAGACGGAACAGAAAATGAACGGGGCCTAGACAAAATGAGGGAATTGATACGTCGTCGGATTGCCCTGATCGAACCCAACTTGCTTCAAACCCTAGAGGGGAAAGTAGACGGGCTAGATTTTCCGCCGGTATTTGATAACGGTGAGACCTTAAAGAATCTTTGTCTAATGAGTGGTGGACATGTCCGAAACTTGATGCAATTAATCCAGAAAGCGATTGACTGGACAGATGAACTACCGATTACTAAAAAAGCAGCAAAGCGAGC
>NZ_JAAHHE010000477.1:0-4095 GCF_010692525.1 Moorena sp. SIO3B2 | reverse complement strand
TGGTACTAGAAGACCTAGTTAAAATGGTTGTTGTTTCTCCCTTATTGGATTTGGCAGGATTTTACCAACCGCCTTTTAAAGTTAAAGCAGAGTATGAAGTGTCTTTACCCATTGAAGATAAAGATGAGGACACAATTGTCAAAGGACGGATTGATATTTTGGCAGCGAGCAAACCAATTTGGATAGCCGTTATTGAGTCGAAGCGTTCTGCTGTTTCCTTACAACCAGCAATTCCTCAAGCACTAGTTTACATGCTCAAGAGTCCCCAAACAGAGCAACCAACATTTGGTCTTGTTACCAATGGTGCTAGCTTTATCTTTATCAAGTTAGTTAAAGGCGAAACCCGACGGTATGCTTTATCAAAAGCCTTTGATATCTGGAATCCTGGCAATTATTTATATGATGTTTTGGGTATTTTGAAGCGTATTGCTGCTGTCACGGCTAATTCTTAGAGGAGACACAAGTAAGCTATCAGTTCTCAGCTCTCAGCTCTCAGCTCTCAGCTAGTAGTACACAAAAGTGATTTTAGCTCCCGTTACCTTGACGCTTACCATAGCCAAATCACCACATCTTTACCACTAGCCCGATTTGTTCTAAGATAATTAAGATGTATACTCTATCGAAATTTGAAAATAAGAACTATGTCAACAAAAATTGCGGCTGAAGAATTTTATGATAAATTTGCTGCTACCTATGACGAGGTGTTAAAAGATCCCAGTTGTAATGCACAGCATGTAAATGAGGCGGCTAAAATCTTCAATCGACATAATCACCATCAAGGCAGTGTTTTAGATATTGCTTGTGGGACAGGGTTTTTAAGTGAATTGTTGGAAGGTGAGTTTGACTATACAGGGATTGATATTTCAAGTAAAATGCTGGATTATGCGGCACAAAGAGGGTATAAACCCATCCACAAGCCGATTGAAACAGCCCTAGCTGAAATTGATAGCAAGTCCTACGATTTTGTTTTTTGTTTAAGTTCTTTATTGTGTGTCGAAGACGCCGCAACAGCGATCAAACACATAAATCGAATTGCCCGAAAAACTAGTATAATTAGCCTTGATGAAACAACAGAGGAATATATTAAAAACTTTGTTGTTCCAGTTTATGACCACTCTAAAATGGCCATCGAAAATGCCATGGAAGATTATTTTATTATGGGTTGGACTTCTCCAACCCTAGGGATTACAATCCGAACTCGTATGATTTATATTGAACAAAAAAGCTCAGAATAGTATTACTTTTTACTTGGTGTGCAGTAATACTAGAGCATCACTCACTCTCTAACTAAAAGCTCTAGCTGTTTAGCTAAAATCTCAACATCGGGTGAGCGCATCATAGTATAATGATCTCCAGGAATCCTGTAAGTTTCTAGACCACCTACTGCTAGCTCATTCCAACCTCGGTCTTCTGCTTCTAACTCCCTCGCACAAAATAGAGCAATCCGACCAGAATAGGGCTGGGGTTGATAGCGATACATAGCCATTAGATTGGCTTGGAAAACTCCAAATAGCTTACGCATCTGCTCAATCCCGATTTCCGGTGGTAAGATATTGAGCCCTTTTGCTTCCCGAAGGATGTGTTGCAATTGCTGCTCTAGCCCTCCAAGCTTAAGGTCTTCAACCGCAATCGGCAGTTCTGTACCAAAAACACTACCTAAATCCTGAGCTAGAGACCGTGCCATCATCTGTTGATTCATCTGTTCTGGTCGGTCAATAGCAACAGGTGAATAGCTATCGATTAATGCTAGAAGAGCCACTTCTTCCCCAGCAGCAGATAATTGTTGAGCCATTTCCCAAGCAATAATACCTCCTAATGACCAACCTCCTAAATAATAAGGCCCGACCGGTTGAATAGTTTGCAAGGCTTCAATGTAGCAAGTTGCCATATCCTCAATTCCGGTTAATGGTTCAGACTCACCAAATAAACCAGGGGATTGTAACCCGTAAAAAGGTTGGTTATTTCCTAGATAACGAGCCAATTCTGCATAACAAAGAACATTACCCCCAACCGGATGAACACAGAAGAAAGCAGGTAAATTTCCTGTCTTGTTAATGGGCACTAGGGGAGAATATGATTGGTTCTCAGTGGCATTGACCAGAAGACTAGCTTGGTTTTCAATAGTCGGTTCCGTGAACAAGCTAGCTAAAGGTAAATTAGTTCCAAACTGCTGCTTAATCCGAGCCATGAGATCAACTGCTAACAGGGAATGACCTCCAAGATCAAAGAAGTTATCGTTAACTCCAACTGGGTGGACATTAAGGAGATCAGACCAAATTTGGGACAGTTGCAATTCCAGGGAATTACGGGGTGAAACAAAGCCAGCTTCTTGAGGTCGATTAGATTGATCTAATTCAGGTAAGGCGCGCCGATCTACTTTGCCATTGGGGGTTAAAGGGAATTTTTCCAAGAAGGCAAAGCCAGAGGGAATCATGTAATCCGGTAATTTTTGTTTCAGAAACTGTCGCAATTGGCTACTAGTTAGCTCTTGTTCTTGCTTGGAAACAATATAAGCCACCAGACGTTTCTGGTCAGCTTGGTCTTTCCTGGCCACAACCACTTTTTCCCCCACAGCTGGATGTTGACCTAAGACAGCTTCAATTTCTCCAAGTTCGATGCGGAAACCGCGAATTTTAACCTGGTTATCAATGCGTCCAAGGAATTCGATGTTGCCATCGGCAAGGTAGCGAGCCTTATCCCCAGTTTTATAAAGGCGGGAATCTAAATCAGCGCTAAACGGGTTGAGAATGAATTTCTCTTGTGTTAACTCAGGGCGGTTAAGATAGCCTCGTGCCAATCCAGCACCACCAATATGCAATTCTCCTGGCACACCGACAGGCAAGGGTTGTAGAGACTCGTCTAGAATGTGGATTTGCGTGTTAGCGATTGGTTTTCCTATGGGGATAGTTGTAGCTGTCGTTGGTAAGTTCTCTACCAAATACCAGGAAGAAACAGTTGTATTTTCTGTTGGTCCATAGAGATGGAGTAGTTGCTCTGGAGCGCCTTTATCTAGGACTTCTTGTACCCATTTGGGGTCAACCGCTTCCCCACCAAATAGTAAATACCGTAGGCAACTCAGTGCTTGGGGGACAAAACTAGCTAACTGATTGAATAAAGCTGTAGTTAATAATAAAACCGTTACCTCTTGAGAACAAATATTGACAGCAAATTCTTCAGGCGAAAGCAATACAGATTGATTGATAATAACTAACTTTGCTCCGTTAAGTAGCGCTCCCCAAATTTCAAAGGTGGCAGCATCAAAAGCAATGTTTGCAGCTTGAGCAATGCGGTCATTAGGTGTTAAATGTATGTAGTTTGTGTTTAACACCAGTCGATTTACAGCCTGATGATTGACGGCTACTCCTTTGGGTTTTCCTGTTGATCCCGAAGTATACATCACATAAGCTAAATTTTCAGAGCTGGCTGTGCTGTTGAGATTATCTTGATTGGCTTGATTAATTCTCTGCCAGTAAGTATCTAAACAGACAATACGCCCTTGATGTTGAGGAAGGGATTCTAGGAATTTCTCTTGAGTCAGCAATACTTTGACCTGAGTGTCTTCCAGCATGAAGCTTAAGCGTTCTTGGGGATACTCTGGATCAAGGGGCACATAAGCTCCACCTGCTTTGAGAATGCCCAACATTCCCACAACCATTTCCAGCGAGCGCTCCACACACAACCCAACTAGCACATCTGCTTCCACACCCACTGAATGTAAATAGTGGGCTAACTGGTTAGCCTTGGTGTTCAGCTGTTGATAAGTTAGTTGCTGGTCTTCAAAAACCACTGCCACTGCATCTGGAGTGTGTTCTACCTGTTCCTCAAACAACTGATGGACACATTTATCCTGAGGATACTCCACAAACGTATTATTCCATTCCACCAATAGCTGCTGGCGTTCCGCTGCTGTCAGTAACGGTAACTTTGAAACTTGTGCTTGTGGATTAGCAACAATACCTTCGAGCAAGGTCTGGAAATGCCCTACCATCCGGATAATAGTTTGCTGATCAAACAAATCGCTATTGTATTCTAACCTGGCCTCAATTCCCGACTCAGTTTTTTCCATTAACAGGGTCAAATCAAACTTGACTATAG
>NZ_JAAHHE010000476.1:0-4100 GCF_010692525.1 Moorena sp. SIO3B2 | reverse complement strand
GGGGGTTTTTGCTGAGTCATTATCAGGGAGGAGGGAATCGGGAATCGGGAATCGGGAATCGGGAATCGGGAATCGGGAATCGGGAATCGGGAATCGGGAATCGGGAATCCGATTGATTAGCTGAGTCTATGTAAACTATAAGATAATTTAATCAAAAATTTGCTTGACAATAGTGCTTTGACAATAGTACTTATGTTGCAAACAGGTTAGTCAATGAACTTTGTTGGTGAGCAAAAAACGCTCCGCCATTCTCCTTTGCGGTGGTAATATTTTACGCCCCAACTTTCTCATTCCAAACCTATTTAACTCGGATCACCTTACTAGGATCCATCTGATCATCAAAGGCACAAAATCGAAAAAAAAAATGAAGAACAATCAAACCAACCAAACTCAACAGCAAAACTCTGGAGCAAACTCTGAGTCCATCAACAATAAATCCACTAAACTCGACAAACTCTCTTTGTCAGAATTGGAGACGATATCTGGGGGTGTTCAAATTGGTTCGCCAAAATGACGAACAATCCAACCAATCAAACTCCACAACAAAACTCTGGAGCAAACTCTGAGTCTATCAACGGAAAGAACTCCACAAAACTCTCCAAACTTTCTGTGTCGGAATTGGAGACTATATCATCTGGGTATGTTCGGGTACACCCTACATCTTGGCATTAAAATACGTTAATCCTAGGTTGGCGGAGGCAACACCTGACAGTACCACAGACCCAAGGCATTGGTCAAAAACCTTTTGACCCATCCCATAGCGTTGGGTTCGCCTCGATAAATTGATCAACAACCATCCCTATCCGGGGATGGGGTTGCTGTTTTCACCCCAGCATTGAGCTTACTTCCTATGTAGCTCTTGCTGGGGGTTTTGCTTTTTGGTTTTGGTTTCTGTTGGCAAATCCCTTGTAGGGAATAAGCCTGAAGCTATGGGCTATCTGTAGCACTTTGCTTACTTACTTTAGCCTTCTACGGTCCAATCTTCCACTTTCAAACCGGGAACTTTCTCAAAATCTCTTTGATTACGGGTTACTACGGTTCCCTTAACCGCAAGAGCAATTGCTGCAATTCTTAAATCTCTGGTTCCAATCCGGATTTTTTGGCGCACTAAATCGTCATAAATTAGGGAAGCTTCGGGAGTGAACTCAAGCACGTTTATAGTTCCAATATCATCCAATAACTCCTTCAAACGTCGGTAAGCTAAAACCAGTTCATTAGCGGAACTTGCACGTCTAATAATACTCAGCCTTCCTCTGATTTGTTCTTCAGCCGAAATAATAGTAATCGCTATTTCCTGGGGTTTTATTGTAGTAATACGTTTACGGATACCCAGATGTCCTCGCTGCAAAAGCGACAAATGATCAGTATCGAGAATCCACAAACTCACTTAGGTTCCTCTTGATCATTCAATTCTTGTCGGTTAGCTTCAATGTAAGCTAACATTTCATCAAATTGTGGATCGTCTTGATATTTTCCCGCTATTTTGAGCCAAGGGTTTTCTTGATTCACCAATTCGTTCTGGAGTATCTCCAATACGGCTTTCTTTCCCTCTAAAGGTAATTGCTGTACTAACCTGATTACTTGCTCAACTGTTATATCTAAGGTGGGCATACCGATGACTTATGTAAAAAAAATTATACCTATTTTATTATAGTTCCGATTATTTTACAATCCAAAGGAGTTGTTAAATCCTCAAAATACTGTACTTTACCGCGCATTTGCCCAAATAACTGTTCTGTTGAAGGGAAATTGCTGGCGTATTTAGAAATGATCACCACTGGTTTGCCCCGATCAGTAACTACAATTTCTTCCCCTTCTGACTCGACAAGCTGCAAGAACTCCAGCAGTTTGCTTTTTAGTATACTTTTGGAAATTGTTTTCATTATGAAACTATTAACGGAGCTAGGTAATAATGAAATTATATCACATTTACAGGGTTTTTAATAGCTATCAGATATACAGGATTTTTCACCTCTTGCCTCTTGCCTCTTGCCTCTTGCCTATTCCCTACTCCCTACTCCCTATTCCCTACTCCCTGCTCCCCTTCAAACCATCTGTCGCGCCATCAAATCAGCAAACAACCCCTCAACTGCTGCCAATTCCTCAAAACTTCCCTGCTGTACTATCTTCCCACCATGCAACACATAAATCCTATCAGCATGACGAATAGTACTCAAACGATGGGCAATTACTATGCGAGTTACCCCCAATTTTTCTAAACTATTAGTAACAATTGCTTGGGTGCGATTATCCAACGCAGATGTCGCTTCATCAAACAACAAAATCTGGGGTTTGTGTACCAAAGCGCGGGCAATAAATAACCGTTGTTGCTGTCCTCCAGAAAGATTACCACCCCCTTCGGAAATAATAGTATGTATCCCCATGGGCATGGCTTGGATATCCTCAGCTAATCCCGCCATCTGCAAGGCTTCCCGAGCTTGCTCTTGGGTAACAATTGCCCCCCCAGCAATGTTTTCCCAAATCGAACCACTCATAATTCGCCCATTTTGCAGCACTACCCCTAACTGTCGCCTGACCGCTGCAATATCTAATCCCGATAAATCTTTGCCATCATAAAAGATTGCTCCGGCTTCGGGAGTTTCAAATCCCAACAGCAACCGCATGATAGTGGATTTACCACTCCCCGAGGGACCGACAATAGCAATAAATTCTCCGGCTTTCGCGTCTAGGGTAATTTTATCTAAAACTAACGAACTATCCTGGCGGTAACGAAAGCAAACTTGGTCTAATTTCAGTTGACCAGAAAGTCTGCCGGGATGGTACTTATCAGCATCAACTTCTGGCTTTGTCTGTAATATCGGTTGGGCACGTTCCCATAAAATAGTAATATCTAAACTATCAATCAGGGTGTTGCTTAAGCGGGTGGCGCTGGTGATAAAGGTACCGAAGGCAGTATTAAATGCCAGAAATGTACCAGTAGATAATCCTGTTTCCCCTACGGACTGTGCCATTAAAGCAACAGTAAATCCAAACAGCACCATTGAACTTACTGCTGGTAACAATACATTAAAAGCGGTTAGTAAGTCTTCCACTAACTGGGTACTTAATATCAGTTTTACCTGCTTAGTGTATTTTTTCGTCCAGCAAGTAAACGCCTCTGATTCAGCAGCAGCGACTCGTAATTTCGAGATGCCACCAATTAACTGCACTGTTAGTCCAAAGATTTCTCCGGAAAGCTGCTGGAGGGGACGCATTTTCCGCCTGGTAATCATACCGGATATAGTAGTAATAATTACTGCTACTAAAGCGATAGCGATCGCAACTAATGCTAGATTAAAACTGTAGACTATCAATAGTCCTAGATTTAGCAACGAAAATAAACTGGTAAATAGGGTTCGCAAAATGCTACCGCTAAGTCGATTACGAATCTGATTAACAGCGGAAACCCGATTGTGTAAATCCCCTGTGGAATACTGGCGGAAAAAGGCGGGTTTTAGTTTCAGCAATCTATCCCAAAGGGCGGCTTGAGTATCATAACTGACTTTGGTTTGCATTCTCAGGATTACAAAACTTTGAGCTAATTGGAATATCATCACCCCAAAGCTAGCGGCTAACAATCCCAATCCCATTTGGATTAATAATTGGCGTTTAGCGTCGGGAATGGCAGAGTCGATTAGAATACCGGTAATTTGTGGTGTCAACATCCCGAATAACGTTGCAACTACTCCCACTCCCAGGATTTTCAGCAAGTCTGAGCCACGACCTCTGATCGTAAATTGGAGAATATCCCAGACAGTAATCTCTTGATCGGGTAAAGGGCGATAAAAGGTATAAGCAATGGCAGCAATTGTTGTGGCAGTGTGACGGTTGAGGGGGGTGCGGGTCAACTCGACTGGGTCAAGGATTTCATACTTGGTGGCTTTGACCGGTAGCAGAGCGACGGGTTGATTTTCTTCTTTAGTAAAAGCCAGCAGGGGACCACCATCTGTTTTCCACCAGTTACCAGTGAGGCTGACTCGACGGGTGCGGAAACCGGAAGCCCGTGCGATCGCGTCTAGGGTATTGGCATTTTCTGATTTAGCAGCAGGACGAATGGTTATCCCTAAAGCTTTGCCGATAGCACCTACAGCAATTAACAG
>NZ_JAAHHE010000475.1:0-4101 GCF_010692525.1 Moorena sp. SIO3B2 | reverse complement strand
TGCATCAAGAAGCGCAAGAGTTTGACTTCTGACAAATGACTTCTGACTTCTGACTTCTGCTATAAAGGTAACCTTCAGGGTAACTCAGGTTTCGATAAACTGAAGAAAAAATGCACTTGAGGCGATTATGACCCAAAACAATCGCTCCCCATGGGATGCTGGCAGATTCATAAAAACCCTAAGCTACTTTGAGGTTATTCCTTTCCTGAGCTGCCTACAGCGATTATTCACAGGTCGTGCCAATAATCAACAATCGAGCCAGGGTAGAGGAAAAGATATGGGAGTAATACTGGTAGCTGGGGCAACTGGCGGTGTAGGCAAGCGAGTGGTGCGCTGTCTGGTTGAGCGTAATTATCCCGTACGTGCCCTAGTTAGAAATGCCCAGAAAGCTAGGGAAATCCTTGGCAATAACCTGGAACTATTCGAGGCAGATATCACTATTCCAGACACCTTGACCCCAGCACTGTACAAGAACATTACTGCTATAGTGTGTTGTACAGGAGCGCGGATGCAACCGGTAGAAGGAGACACCCCGAACCGGGAAAAATACGATCAGGGCATCAAGTTCTATAGGCCAGAAGTGGTCGATAGCCCGGAACTATTGGAGTATCAGGGTATCAAGAACTTAGTACAAGCCGCAGCAGAGTATCTCGAACCAGGGAAACAACTCCTATTTGACTTCCAAAACCCTTCCGATGACTTACAAGAAACCTGGGGTGCTGTGGATGATGTAGTCATGGGTGGTGTCAGCGAGAGTTCAATCCGCCTGATCGACAAGGCTGCCCTGTTTACCGGCAATGTCTCAACAGCAAATTCTGGCGGCTTTGTGTCAGTACGCACCCGCAATCTCCCAACTCCCCTCAACTTAGCTGAGTACCAAGGACTAGAACTGCGAGTTAAAGGGGATGGTCAACGCTATAAATTTATATTGCGTAATGAATCGAAATGGGATGGCATTGCCTACTGCTATTCCTTTGACACCCAGAAAGATCAGTGGATAAACGTTTCTATTCCCTTTGCTGATTTGATTCCGGTATTTCGAGCCAAAACCTTGAAAGATGCTGCTCCCTTCAACCCCAGTCGCATCTTTGCCATACAGCTAATGCTGAGTAAATTTGAATATGATGGCGCACTGAACCCAAACTTTGCTCCAGGTTCCTTTGTCCTACAGCTCGAAACTATTAAAGCCTATGGGGGGATCACCAAGCCCCAATTCATTATGATTAGCTCAGCCGGGGTGACTCGTCCAGGTCGTCCAGGAATTAACCTAGAGGAAGAACCACCAGCGGTACGAATGAATGATCAACTGGGGGGAATTCTAACCTGGAAACTCCGGGGAGAAGACGCAGTTCGCGACAGTGGCGTTTCCTATACCATCATCAGACCTTGTGCTTTGACAGAAGAACCGGGAGGTCAAGCCTTAGTGTTTGCTCAAGGAGACAATATCCGAGGTAAAGTAAGTCGGGAAGATATTGCTGAACTTTGTATTCAGGTACTAGAGCAACCCAAGGCTTGTAATGTCACCTTTGAAGTCAAAGAGGCAAGTGATGGTTTGCGAGACTGGCAAACTCTCTTTTGCGATATCAATACGGACAGCAATTAAGTATAGGGTTTGTATCTAGGTTGTAAACACACTTCTTGCAAAAAAAGGCAATTATAATTAAGAATTAAGAATTTAGAATTTAGAATTTAGAATTTCTTCATTCTTAATTATTCCTTCTTAATTCCTCATTCTTAATTATTCCTTCTTAATTCCTAATTCTTCATTCTTCATTCCTAATTCTTCATTCTTCATTCTTCATTCTTCATTCTTCATTCTTCATTCTTCATTCTTCATTCTTCATTCTTCCTAACTTGCCAGACGCTCCGATGCTTGAGATTTCATCAGGGTAACCAACTCTTGGATTCCTCTTTTGACATGTCGCGTCACTGTCATCGGACTGACTCCAATTCGTTTGGCTGCCTCTTTGCGGGGGAGTTCTCGTAAGAAAACAAACTCTATAGCTGCCTGAGTTTTATCTTCTAGCTGACTCAAGGCACCCTGGAGCTGTTGTCGGTCTTCTTCCCAATAGTGTAAATTCTCTTCATAGTAATCCGGTAGAGTCTCTCCTAAAGTCATGGGTTGATCGACCTTCTGAGAAACCGTGGCATCCAAACTTAAAGGCAAACGATTTTGAACTGCCAATTTACTTTCCTGCCACTCTTGCAGTGATACATCCAAAGCCTTAGCAATTTCTTCATCTCTGGGGAAGCGTCCCAAGTTAGTTGCTAACTTTTTGCTGACTCTTTTCCCTGCCTGCTGGAGTTCCTGCCATCGGCGAGGAATCTTGACCAGAGAACCCCTATCGCGCAAGAAGTGTAGCATCTCACCGCGAATGTAAGGTACTGCCAAGGAACTGAATGCACAACCTTGATGGGGGTCGAACCGCTCAATAGCACGAATCAAGCCGATGTAACCCATTTGCTCGAGGTCTTCATAAGGTTCAGCACACTTCTGGCTGACTATATGAGCAATCTTCCTCACTAACCCAGCATTTAATCTTACTATCTGATTGCGAAGTTGAATTGATGGATTTCGGTAGTACGCAATCAGAAGTTCCATTCCTTGAAAACCAACAGACCCAATAGCCATTCTCAAAATATCCCAGAAGTGGAAACCTATTTACGACACGAGGCTTAGCCTAAGCAATTAATCTTCAACTCATTGTCATTAGAGATTCCCCTTTAGAACCATCGTCCTTTCACGGAAAAAACAAATTACCGTTTTTGTTTTCTCTGTACAATCACGCAGATTGGAACCCGAAGATAGTGAGAAATCGCTATACCGTCTTAAATGTGGTATAATATCTAACCTAATTAGCCGGAAGTGGCAACTAGCAAAGAGGATAACTAGTATTCTGTCAATTTAGTTTTGGTATTAGGTGTTAGGTATTAGGTGTTAAGTATTAGGTATTCCGAAAAAGTAGAGTTTACCCCTCAAGTCAATTTGGACGGAGTACTAGCAGTCGGTTTTCCCTCCTGCCACAAGATTGCGGATATGGTTCAAAATAGAAGTAGTTATAAATCAATGCTGATACTTGATCAGGAAAATTCTTGACTAAAATCTCATGAGTAGCACTAGTAACTTTCGTCAAGCAATTCGTGAATCTCAAGGTCGAGCCCTAGTTGGTCCGAATGTTATTGCTAATGCTCTGCCCTTCCTGGGTGGTGGATTAGTCTTAACTGCCCTAGGTGTCTATGGTGGTCTGGGGGTGATTTCAAGCAACCCAGGGCTATTTATGACCACCTTCTTGCCTGCCTTAATTGCCGAATTTATTCTTTTCTTCGTTGCCCGTGGTGTGGCTGAGAACGGAAACAACAGTGTAGCTTTGCCTCTTCTAGCTAGTTACAGTCTCTTGTCCGGCTACACCCTCAGTGGCTTAATATTCGTTGCCCTCGGAACAGGGGGTGTGGGCATGCAAGGCATTGCCATTGCTGCCTTTGGCTGTGGTGTAGCCTTTATGGCTGGCCGTCAAATTGGTTCTAATCTCTCAGACGAAGATGGCTTTGCTTTAGCCAAAACCGTCCAGATGGGTATGATTGCCTTGCTGGTGGTCTTGGTGGCTCAGCTAGTTTTATCCTTCTTTGGTGTATACACACCCAGCTTTCTAGAAATTGCTATCTCTGGCATCGGTGTGGTTATTTTTGCGGGTGCGGCTGTAGTGGATTTCTTCGTGCTGCCTCGCGCCTATCGTGATGACCAGTATCTACCTGCTGCCCTGTCAATGTACTTGACCTATATTAACTTGTTCGTGTTCATTTTGCGGCTGCTGATTGCCCTTAATGGTCGCGACTAAGACAGTGCAATACGATAGAACCCAATCGGGGACGGCAATGCTGTACCCCGATTTTTCTAGTTCCAAGCTGTGGTGCTAGACGTCATATAGGAGCCATAAACCCCAACAGAGCCTCAAATACAGCATCATGGGCAGTACTTTGATTTGTGCCCCTATAGCTAGCTATAGGGACAAGTCCTGTTCTGAAGCGGTTTTGTGATAGTATAGCAGTCGCCAGGGCAGTTAGGACATGACAAAAGTCTCACACCCTTTGTAAGCGATGCAG
>NZ_JAAHHE010000474.1:0-4110 GCF_010692525.1 Moorena sp. SIO3B2 | reverse complement strand
CCTCCATGGTTATCAAGTTGTCTAGGTTCAGTTATCTGTCCTAGCGGTTATTTCCCCAATCCTTTGTAAGGTAAGGTTTCTAACCAACGAATCGCACTCATCAATCATGTCCATTTGCCCACCCTACTACTCGCCGTCAGCTAATATACTTCATCATGAGACCCTAAATTAAGCAACAAAATAGTCGGGTAGGGTGGGCAAATAATGAAAGTTTGGCAATTAGATCAGTTATCATGTCAATTTGCCCACCCTACTTTATCAGCGATCGCTTCTGCTAACTGACCCACGGTTTTCTCAATTAGTGGTCTAAAATCTGGTCTTTTACGAAGAATGCGCGCTTACGCTCGTTACGATTGGGGTGTCCAAGCAATTTTCATGATCGAGTTCTTCTAGGAATTGATCAACTGACCCAAATTTTACTTTACCTTCCGCTAATTCTTGGCGAATTTCCTTGATTTCTTGCAATAGTATTACTCTCCGTTGGTGATGAAATCGTTTGAGAAGAGTATCGAGTAATATCTCTTGCTCTTCTAAGGACAATTTTTCAACGGTTTCAATCGCTTGCTGAAAGGCTGAGGTTTTGAGCATACTTTCAAGATGATTTCCGGTTTTTTCTATTTTATCAAAATCACCAGGGAGTAGGGTGGGCAAATAATTAAAATTTGACAAATTGTACAGTTATAATGTCCATTTGCCCACCCTACAAGAGCGATCGCACTTCATCAGAAATAATGTCCATTTGCCCACCCTACAAAATCAGCGCTCGCACTACTTTATCAGCGATCGCACTATGCTATTCCAGATGTTGCTGTGGGTATGAAGTGGGGTTGATGGGGTTTTGAGTGCGGTCGCAAGCAAAGATGGGTGGTTGGTTGGTGCGTTTGCGTTTCTTGTGGGTACCAAACCGTGACTTGCTTACCCTCATGGGATTTGTTTTCTGCTTTTCAGTACCTATGCTTCAGTAACATTCAGGGGTTGCATGTCCTACTTATTCAACATCATAGCCAGATCTTTAAGGTAGGATACATACTTGTCGCGTTTTGCCACCCTATGCATGTCTCCAAACAGATCAATATTTTTCTTCTTTATATGTGTTACTCCATAAGCCTTTGATAGCAGTTTTTTGATTTGGGTTCTATCTTGCTTTTCCTCTGACAGTTTACTGTCTCTTTTGTATCTATCAACATAGTTCATTACCAGTTCGATTGGACTCAATAGTACGCCGAATTGACTCGGAGCTACACGTTGGTGCGGTGGCACTTGATCTTTGGTGAAATCGTCATTGTTCTCATTAACTATGTCAACCTCAAATTTATCCAACCATCTATTGTTGTCCAATTCAAACCCTATCTCTAAAGTGGTTAAAAACCCACGAATGTCTCTCTCAACCCTAGCAGATACCAAAGCCTCACTGCCGGATATAATTATCCGAGAACCATGCCATCCCAACATCCTATATTTGGCCATTTCCAACATATACTCATTTTGCACTTCTATGTCTACATCCTTGGGGGTACGTTTCCCTCCCTGCAATCGCGCCGCCATGCTTCCCCCTATTCGATGTGGCACATTTCCTGATTTCAGCCTCTGACTCACTGCCCCCACTCTTGTTTGTGCCACTTTCATATTTCGGTCGGTTTTGGCTGCCCTTTCCAGCAACCCGGTGACATGTGCGGGTAGTAATTGCAGAGGTGGCGATATCGACTCTTTGGTAATAACAACAGCCTTTGGTGATACATACTTTTCCATCGGGCTGGTTTTTTGAACATTTGGCTGTATAACCTTCGCCCCCATCAGATCGGCTTCTTCCTCTAATCCTTTTTCCTCATTTATTTTTACCCCACCTTTCTTCATTATGGTCGGCTTCACCCTTCCCTGCTTCTGCTGCACCACATGCCACGCTTCATGGGGCAAATGCTTCTCCTGCCCCGGCCCCACATGAATATCCTTCCCCTGTGCATAAGCCAATGCCTGCAATTGTGCTGGTTTATCCGAATTGTAATGTACCCTCACATCATCCATCGAATAGCCAGAGAGGTTCTCTATCCCTGCCTTGAGGCGATCAGGCAAGCCGGTTTTGTTTTCATTTTTGCTACTCACTGCCCTCATGCTATCGCCATCGGTCAACGAATCCCCCGTCAACGGTTGTGCTGCTCGCTGCACCATCATCCTTTTCGGCTGCACTACCATTTGCCCACCGTGATTCGCCCCTTGCCTGGTTCTCTCTCCCGACTGTCCAAAAGATAACTTCCCTTGCAGCCCGATTTCTCTCCTTCCCGTTTCCGGCTGGTATTGTCCTGATTCTAAGGTGCGCATCACCTTCGCACTGATACTTCCCCATTCCCCGACCGCCTCTTCCGCGTTCCACTCCCTTTCCTCTGCTTCCAAAATTTCTCTATAACCATTCCGTCTGGAGTCTTTCTTATTTTGATCAAATGACACTGAAGTAGAGTGAGAATATTTCGGTTTATAGGTATGAGTAGTGCGCATAGCTATTTCCTTTTACCAAGTACCCTATTAGAAAACCAGATCAGTCGATCCATCCGTCTTCCAGGAGCGCGACATGGCACCCCTTTCTCAAACCAACTGGTATCACTCTAATATTAGTTCTCTGTTACAAGAAATCGCCCGAGTTCGTAACTATTTAGAAAAATACATAGAAGGTAAAATAAATCAACAAATCGTAACTGAATTTGTTGACCATACATCTGCCCTGGCTCAACTTTGTATCCTCTTCAATCTAACCCCAATTGAAAGGGATATCCTGCTTATGTGCGTGGGCATGGAAATAGAACCATTATTCCATTCTTTGGTGGCCATTGCCCAAAAAAATCATCCTCACAAAAACTATCCTACAATAAGTTTAGCTCAAGACGCCCTGCCCGGAGCCAGTTGGCATGTCCTTTCTCCCCAAAGCCCTTTACAATACTGGCAACTGCTCCAGATTGAACCAGGTTTAATCCTAACCAAGTCCCCCCTCATAATTGACCAGCGTATCCTCTGCTTTCTGTTAGGAGAAAATGCCACAGACCAGGAATTAGCAGGCAAGATCACTCCCCAACCGCCTCAGACTAACCCTCTTATAATGCCATGCTCTCAGTTAAGTATAGGGTCGCAATTGATCACCATTTGGTCTGGGGGCGAGGGGACAAATAGCTATCCCGTGGTGCAATTATCTGGCTCGGACCGTAGCACTAAATACCAAATTGCCTCCGCCACTTGTCTGGGTTTGGGGTATAGTTTACATACTCTCGAACCTGCCGCTCTGACCACCAAGCCCCAGTTGGTCTACCAACTCGGGAAGCGTTGGCAAAGGGAAGCAATACTTAGCAATAGTGTCCTGTTGATTGACTGGGATAGTTATAATTTTACGGAGCCAGGGCGGGAGTATGCTCTGAGCCAATTTATTGATAGTAACAATACTCGTTTAATCCTCAGCTGCAATCACCGAAAAATTGACTGTAAGCGGACTGTTGTTAACGTTGACATCCCCCCATTGAGCCACCAGGAACAATATGACCTGTGGGAAAGCCATATAGGGTCAGCAGCAGCAGAACTTAACGGTCAAATAGAGCGCGTGGCCGTACAGTTTAACCTCAGTAGTGCTAGTATTCAAGCCGCCTGTGATCAATTCAAAATTCAAAATTCAAAATTCCCACAAAATCCCGGATCTAGCCCCCCTAGCGCCCTAACCCACCCCTACCCCCTCCCAGGAGGGGAACCTGGGGGAAACAGATTTCAAAGTCCCCAAAGAACAAACAGCGAAGCCTCCTCTGGTTTCCCCCTTTTTAAGGGGGACGGAAGGGGGATCTCGGATAATGGGGGCAAAAATCTCAGAGACGAAACCCACCACCCCACTCAATTATGGGATTTATGCCGCCAAATCGCCCGTAATCAATTAGAACACTTAGCGCAACCGATAAATGCTACGGCTACCTGGGACGATCTGGTTTTACCTACCCCACAACGGCTGCTTCTTGGGGATATTGCCACTCACCTCAGATACAAGTATAAAGTCTATCAGGAATGGGGTTTCGCCCATTTTGGCGACCGGGGTTTGGGCATCAGCGCCCTTTTTTACGGTGCTAGCGGAACTGGTAAAACCATGGC
>NZ_JAAHHE010000473.1:0-4111 GCF_010692525.1 Moorena sp. SIO3B2 | reverse complement strand
ACCTAGTCCCTTCAGGTAATAGCCATTATCTTTATACCGATCGTTTAATTTTTTAGTTACATGCTCACATCGTTCTTTTGGTGTCCACCCAGTAAATTCTGTAGTCCTCCAAATAATTATTGGTGGGACTTTTTTTCCAGTTCTTAGTCCAACAGCAGTAGTTGTATATGCTTGTCTGTTGGAATCAAATTCACATCGAAATTCCATTTGTGGAGCAGTTCTTCGAGCTAATAAGTTTTGACCAGTAACAGATTGACCAGTTGTTAGAATAAAGCTAGAACAAGCCAAACCTGCTCCTAAGTATTTTGCAATAAATTTTAAATTCATGCTATACTTCTCCTTTTAAAATTAACAAAACTCACCACATACTGGTAGCTCAGGTTCTGGACGCTCAGGTCTTGAAGGTTTATTGTTATAATCTTCTTCTTTTTCCAAATAATCTTCTATATAAACAAGGGGAATCCACATTCTTGTTTCTCCTCCGGTATTGTATATAGCCCTAGACTCCGATTCACCTCCTAAGTTCCTGATCGCAACATTTATTTGTTCCATATAATCCTCTGGGTTCTTAGCAGAAGAAGGAACATTAAACAAGTGATTTTTCCTATTACAAACAAATCCATGAGGGGCTAGACAAATTATCTTAATCTTATAAGGCTCAATACCTACTTCTCCATGGGTTACACCTAGTCCCTTCAGGTAATAGCCATTCTGAGCATACTGATAGTTTAATTTTTGAGTTACATGCTCACATCGTTGTTTTGGTGTCAACTCACCAAATTCTGTAGTCCTCCAAATAATTATTGGTGGTACTTTTTTTCCAGTTATTAGTCCAAAAGCAGTAGTTACATATTTTTGTTCGTCGTCATCATATTCACATCGAAATTCCATTTGTGGAGCAGTTCTTCGAGCTAATAAGTTTTGACCAGTAACAGATTGACCAGTTGTTATAATGAAGCTAGAACAAGCCAAACCTGCTCCTAAGTATTTTGCAATAAATTTTAAATTCATGCTATACTTCTCCTTTTAAAATTAACAAAACTCACCACATACTGGTAGCTCAGGTTCTGGACGCTTAAGTCTTGAAGGTATATTGCTAGAATCTTCCTCTAAGTAATCTTCTATAGGAGCAAGGGGAATCCACTTTGTGGTTCGACTGCGGCCATTCTCTATAGGGGAAACTTTCGACTTACCTTCTAAGTCCGTGATAATAGACTCAAGTTGTTTCGTATAATCGTCTACATTCCTACCAAAAGGAAGAGTAAACAATTGGTTTGTACTATTACACGATACGCGATAATAGTCTAGACAAACTAGATCATAGCTACCTATTACGCCATGGGTTACACCTAGTCCCTTCAGGTAATAGCCATTCTGAGCATACCGATAGTTTAATTTTTGAGTTACATACTCACATCGTCTTTTTGCTGTCCACCCACCAAATTCTCTAGTCCTCCAAATCATTATTGGGGGGACTCTTTTTCCAGTTCTTAGTCCAACAGCAATAGTTGCATATTCTTGTTGATTGTAATCAAATTTGCATTCAAATTTTACTTCTGGAATAGTTCTTTGATGACTGACAACAACACCTTCAGAGGATGGATAATTCGGTAGAATAACTCTACCATTGCTATCCGTTAGCTTGAGAACAACTCGATAGTTTCCTTGGCTGTTATCAACTGAAGATACAAAGATTCTCCAAGTTCCTGTTTCAGCCGTATTATCATCCTTAAATTTTTCTCGCTCTCCTACTCCCTCCTGATCAATCGATTTCAGCAACCTGTCATTGGGATCAACTACATATAACTTCAAATTCACCCCAGAATCCGCAACAGGAATCGCCTCTAATTCTATGTCGTAGCCTGAGATTGTTTTGAAATGATACTCATTACAGATTGCTTCTTGAGTTAAGTGACAAGTGGGCGTGTCAGTGAAGCTAATTCTTCCCCAAACAGGTTCAGTAGATTGCAACTCCTGAATTGCCCAAACTGTCTTCCCAAAGCCCAAAAGAGAAATTCCGGTAATGGCAGCGGTAGTAATCCTATGGAACAAGTTGCTCTTCATGAGCAGATATCCGAAAATTTTACAAGGGTTTAACCTAAAGCTTTCGTCAACCTTCGCGACTAATCATATAGTTAGAGTGGAATCAGCGGCAATTAAAGTTTACAATTCTTTACTTTTTAGAGGCTCACTTACTTTTAAATTAAAGAGTTAGTAAGGTTGTTTTAGGGGATATAGAGGCAACCTGGGAGCAGATCAGCTTTGTGGGCTGGGCTTTTGGAACGTAGGTGTGACGCCAAGCGATCGCGACCTAAGGAGCGTCAGCCTTCTCGAAGAGTAACCCAGCACCTGGATCAATGTTGGGTTTTAGGTTTCGTACCGCTTATGGCCAAGCAAGCTACAGCCAAACCTACCTGAATAGGTATATCCAAAACTGACATACTTCCGGAAATCTCGGCTCATAGCCTCTAAATCAATACACCAAGACTTACATAGGGTGGATTTGATGTTAGGAAAAACGATAGGCGGACGCTATCACATTATCGACAAACTTGGCGAAGGTACATACGGTCAGACATGGTTAGCAGAAGACCAACATTTACTGGGCTCTCCCGACTGTGTAGTTAAACAATTGAAGCCTGAGACTACCGACGCCTCTGAGTGGGAGATAGCCAAACGATTATTTGAAGAAGAAGCAAAAACTTTGCAAGAATTAGCCAAAAATGACCTAATTCCGCAAATAATGGCTTATTTAGAAGAAAACGGTCAGCGCTACTTAGTTCAGGAATATATTCAAGGACATGATCTAAGCCAAGAATTGGAGAGAGGGCAAACGTTTAGTGAAACATTAGTTATAGAGCTTTTACAACAAATTTTACAGGCATTAGAAGTTATTCAACAGCATAACCTTATCCACCGCGACATTAAACCGTCTAACTTAATGAGACGTAAGCAAGATGGCAAAGTGGTTCTGATTGACTTTGGAGCCGTAAAAAAGTTGCAACCTGATAACCAGCCTACAGCAGGGACTGTTAGGATTGGCACACCAGACTACATGGCTCCTGAACAAGATCAGGGTCATCCTAACCTCAGTAGTGATATATACGCAGTTGGAATGATTGGAATCCAAGCACTTACAGGAGAACTGCCCAACCCCCTACAATGGGATGAAAAGGGCCAAATAATCTGGCCTAATAACCAAGTCAAGGTCAGTGATGAACTAGCAGCAGTTTTAGATAAAATGGTACGCTACAAGTCTGATAAGCGTTACTCCGGTGCAACTGAGGCACTAGAAGCACTTAAGGAGGTTAAAGAAAAACTACAGTCAACCATAATTAAGTCTCCTCCAAGGAATATACAAGCTTCACCGTTTAAATTTTCGGCAATTCAGATTGTTGGCGTTGGCATAGTTTTTATCTCTTCATTCTACGTGATTTTTTTTAATAATGTTAATTATTTTTTCTTAAAAAACCTAATTTGTCCTATTATGCCATCCGTGTCCAAGTGCGAGTTTTTGTAACACAAAGTATCCAATATGTCTCTATATTTGATTATTCATTCGTTTGAAGAGCCAGAAAAAAATTGGCGTTGCATAAATGCGGGATGATTTTATTTTAATAGTTTTGTGGAACGGGCATCTGGCTGTGGAACGGGCATCTTGATGGAACGGGCATCTTGATGGAATGGGCATCTGGCTGTGGAACGGGCATCTTGCCCGTTACAATTCCCAGGCGGGCAGGATGCCCACCCCACTGATATTTATCCTGCCCCTCAGCAATGCCATAAATTTGACATAACAACGGCTAATCGCTAATTTTCACCTATGATGTCTAATTACTAATTATCAGCTTCACAGGACTTAATCAGTTTATTGAAATCTTCAGGAGGTTCCGCACCACCAGTAATTTCTAGACCAATACTTAGAAACTCTTCATAGGGGTATTTTTCTTGAATTTTATCAATGGTACACTGACAAAAATTCTCAGCCTCTGAGCCCTTAGTCCCAACACATTGCCCCATGTAAAAATTGACAAACTCTGGTGTATAGCCAATCTCAGAGTTTTGGAGGATAGTCTCAGCCTCTTCAGGGATAGTCAAGGGTTTTTGAGGA
>NZ_JAAHHE010000472.1:0-4115 GCF_010692525.1 Moorena sp. SIO3B2 | reverse complement strand
GAGTTACGTCGTGACCACGACTCACAAGCTCCTCTGTGAGCAAATGCACTATCAGTTCTGTCCCCCCGTAGGTAGAGGGGGGAACGCTAGTCCACAGCGGTGCAACTTGAGCAATGCGCATAATTTTAGTGGCGGGTATCTTAGTGGTGGGTCAGCATCAAACTTTTAGGTAGTTAGCTTTGGGTAACCACTCCCATCCTGTCTTGTAAATCAAAAATTACAAGACGTTCATTTTGGAGGAGACAGTGATAATTCGAGCGGAGATGATGAGAAAAACCTGTGTAATATTCCAACCACCAAAATGATGGCCAGGCAAAAACAATTACGTTACCTTCACCCCCTTTCATCCTTTCTAGTTCAGAGATAGCCATCGAATCATCCGGTGGCGTGCCCCAGTATTGCCCGTCTTTTTCCAGGAATGGAATTACCCGGCGACCTTTAGCTACATCGCCAAGATTTAACTGCTGATCGTGAACTAGGATTAAGGCCTCACCCGGAGGAATGAGACTAGCAATGTCTTTAGCCGTTAAGTCCACCTTTGTGCGGTATTCAATCTGTTGAGCATACTGATTCTTAGGATTATCGTCTGACGCATAACTTCGACGCGCTGTTACCACGCCCATAGCAGATGGAGGATTATCAAGATTCCATTTTTTTGCAACATGCAGGTAGTCTTGACGGTAGGTTTCGGGATTCCATTTGAGGTAGTAGTAGTCTTTCTCATCAGGATAAATAGGGGGAGGAGGTAAGAAGGTAACCACAGCTTTCGGCTCAAAAACAATGGGCACTTGCTTATCATAAAGTGCAAGGCTGACATCAACTTCCTCCTGAGCCGTGATTGATTCATCAAACTCGCCAATGCGTTTGAAAACCTCAGTACGATAGAGCATACAGTGGGTTTCTATAAACTTCATGGTTCTACGGTCATGAGCATGTCGGTCATCTTCCTTTGAGGTACTGCGAGGAAGTATTTTTAGCTTGATTCCATCAGGGGTTTGTATGGGTTCAATGTCGTTTAGCCGATCATCAAAGTGAACCTTCTCAAACTGCCCTAATCGCTCAAGAACAAGGGGAGCTGCTACATCTGCTGGATACTCGTCACATGCTTTAATTAGCTGAGAAAGCCAACCTTCTTCTACAAGCACGTCATTTTCAAGCAAACATAAGAAATCATCCTTGGCTTCTCGGAACACCAGGTTTCTGGATTGGTTAGGTAGTAAATGATGGTCTGAATGGATGATCTTGACATTACTCCGACCCTGCAAAACATTGTCGATCTGTTGCCGGTAAACTGTCGGAATATTGCAATCCACTACGATCAGGTTGAAAGGAATATGAGTAGCATCAAAAACCCGCCGTAAACATTCGGCGGCAACGGAAAATCTTTCCCTAGGAACAAAGCCAATAGTTACTGTTGACATAGTTGACATAGTAGTATCTTCCTCACTCAATTCAGTTTTTTACTCTAATCAAAATTGATCTACGTTTAGCCTTGACGCAATTCCTCTATGCACAATATCCATGTTTAAAGTCCTGCTGCTGCCATTAACTTTCCTATTACTTTTTCGGCTGCAAAATACTCGACAGCAATTTCTTGTGCAGCACGGCAATTTCCTTCATAATCATGCTCAATCGCGTCCAACGCCGCTAAGATATCCTCCATGGTTTCAAATCCGAACAGTCCCTTGCCCGTAGGCAAAAACTTGCTAAAGCCTGTTTCTTGGGTAATTACAGGACGTCCCGCTGCCAGGTAACAAGCCGTGCGATCGCTAAACCACCCACTGCGTAGTCGGGTATATTGATCCTTTGCAACGGTAAACTCACCCCGCGAGGTTTGAATGTACTTGCGGTAAGTGTCAGGATTTTGGGACAGATGAACCGAATTCACCTGCCGCCAGCCGTGCTGATTAAGAAACTGTTTCACGTCGTCTCCAACTCCTGCTGCGATTTCAAACTGTACGGATCGACGGCTGGGCAGATCGATAAAGTTTTCAAATTCTCTGGCTTTGCGCCAATAGTAGGTCTCCCCTTGATAGACAATATCTTTACCTTTGTTATTCCAGGTGGTAATGGTGCTGTAGGCTTCACCCGGTGAGTAAGCGTGCTGCCAGAGTGCTAGGTCAACCGGTTGACGAGTTGGTTGCCAGTGGAATCTTTCGATGGGTACACCACAGTCAGCATTTCCCAGATTTTCGCCAAATGTAAAGTGAGTGTCGTGAGCACAGAGGTCAGCAATCATCTGTTTATCTCCCTGCACTACTCGAATTTGGGATGCTACGGGATCCGATTCTACATAAATTCGACGAGGGCAAGCCAGATGTTCCTCTCGAATCTCTTGAGCCCCAGTGACGTTAAGAAACCCATCGGCTTCGCGATAAAGCTTCAAAATATCGCTTTCGGTCATACCGTAACATTGCCCCTCGGGATAATTGCCCCGAAAGGCCCACCGCTCTCCAAATCCATGGGCCTCCAGAATCGGGACAATCTGCTGAATATTTTCGATGGCATCCGGTGTTAAGTCATTTAGCCGGGGGTTGTATACCCAGCGTCCGGAATCTTCCACGTAGTAAGGGTCGTAGCCCAAGCGCCTTAGCCCGATTAAGTAGTGTAAAAACTGGTAGGTAACGCCTGCTAAGGGATACCAGAACAGAATGCCAAAGACAATAATTTTCCCCTTACTAGGGTTGTTACAAAGCATGGTTGATTCCCCCTTTATCTAAGCAACGGATGACACGTGCTGGATTGCCAGCAACGATAGTATAAGGAGGAACATCCTCTGTAACCACAGAGCGTGCACCCACAACGGACCCCTCACCAATTGTGACACCGGGCAATACACAAGCATCAAAACCGATCCAGACATTGTCTCTAATGCGGATCGGCTCTGCTGGCACATCCCCCTCCAGTCGCCGGGACTTGAACTGGGAGGCATGTTCCAAGACATACCTCCGTTTTAGTGGGTCTAAGGGCAGCCGATAGGTATCCATGAGCACCACTCTCCAAGAGATTAAGGTGTAATTACCAATTTCTAGTAGGTCATCACAGATAATTCGGGCTCCATGAACCAGGACATACTCACCAATGCGAACCTGGGCACGGACTCCCATGTCAAACATCGTATCTTTGTACACAGCAGTCCCTCTGCCCATGGAAAGACCCTCTGCTGCCTGAGAGCGGTAGAGGTCAAAGCTTAAACTGGTTTCGATATAAGTGTCATCACTAAGAATTACGTTGTCGGGTATCGTTCCTGGATGCCAATCCCAAGGCAACCTTCGTCCATAACTCATCTTCTTCACACCTCCCCAACAATCTGCGCTGGATTGCCCATAACTCGTGCGCGGGGCGGCACATCCCGGGTTACTATCGAACCGGCTTCGATGAATGCTCCAGTGGAAATACGGACTCCCTTCAGGATTGTGGCATTTGGTCCAACCCAGACATCATCTTCTATAATTACGGGCTTCTTGAGCATTTTGGGTCTGGTTTGACCTTTACCCAATGGCGATAAAGCAATGGCATCAGCAATCCGTTCCGCAGGCTCTAGGGGATGAAAATCTGTATCGGCAATAGTCACATTCCAACCAATCACGACATAATTACCAATCTGCAGTTCCTGCTCGCACAGGAGAATCGCATTTGTAAAATAGCAGTAATCACCGATTTGAACCTTTGCTTGTTCCCCTAGGGCAAAGTGAACGCCTTCCATGGTGCAATGGTCACCAATGACTAGTGCTGGCATGAGTTGGCTCCGAAATCTAGCCCAACACCGTTCCTCAGCTCTGATGATACTGTTTTTACCAACCTGTACATTAGCTGGCAATTTTCCATTTGTCAAGTAATCCGACTCAATTTGTACAGAATCACTCACTCTCCTCTTCCCTCCCTGCTCACAATTGCTGTTTGACATCCGGATTGAATTCTGTAGAGGCGCTCATAGAAATTCTCCGCTGCCATTAACTCCTCATGGGTTCCCATCTCCACCACCTTCCCCTGCTCCAACACTACAATCCGATCTGCCTGCCGAATCGTGGACAGCCGGTGGGCGATGATGAAGGTTGTCCTGCCTGCCATCAACCGCTCTAAGGCTTCCATCAGCAGCGCCTCCGTCTGGGCAT
>NZ_JAAHHE010000471.1:0-4131 GCF_010692525.1 Moorena sp. SIO3B2 | reverse complement strand
ATTGGTATCGACAGCACTTTGGAGAATCTCCCTTGGCCAAGCGTCGGGCTATTTTTCAGACTACAAAAATTGACATATAAACTGCATGAACTTTTATCGGCATAAGGGATTCAAACTCAACAGCCTAGGGTAAACCCACGAGCTCACCGTCTTTGACAAGGATTCCACATCTGACTTCCCGACCCAGTTCGATGTACTCTTCGACTAAAACCTGATCTGAATGTTCAAACGCTGTTTTGAGGGCAGCGTCATAGTCAGCGACATTTTTGACTAAAGTCACCCCACAAGAATTGTCAGAACTAGCAGGTTTGATCACTACTGGCGGCTTAATGGTGGGAATGTCTCCCTGGCGAAGTAGTTCTCCAAAAGGTACTTTAACTCCTGCGGCTGCCACAATCGCCTTAGCTCTTGCTTTGCTTTATGGGCAGTTAGTGCCATCAAATCTGGGGTATTGCCCACATAGGGAATATTAAGCAAGTCCAATAGGGCACGGTATTCAGTCATGCCAGGGATACAAAACATTTGTGGCAGCACTAGGTCAATAGTTTGTGCTCCTTTTATTCAAGGCCGAGGTCACTGAGGTACATTTCTGTGCCTTTTCCAGCATCAGGAAAAGAAGAACATAATTGCTTATGCTTGTCAATGGCTGCTTCTAGCAATCCTGACGATACCTCTTGAGCGTAATCACAGGAACCAATCCCTGTTGGCAATGGAGCCCACAAACCCCCTTCTCCTCGCTTGCGCCGCATATTTTTTTGACCTTCAAGCATCAGGTCAATATCTTCTAGGATGGGGTGGTAAACAGACAGACCCAGAGAGCGACACAAAGCGATAATGCGATCGCGTTCTTCTGCTTTGACCCAGCCCATCTCTGCAGCTAAAGTCGCGCCGAAGGCCATGCCAATGGTGACAGAATGACCATGCATTAATTTAGCAGCAGGTTCAAAGCGAGGACTCCAGGTGTGACCATAAGCGTGGGGACGGTCTTGGTAAGTCTCGAACATATTTGTTCCTTCATGCTTCATGTAGGAGAACAATGCCCGATAGATTACTGTATCAGCGATCGCTCCCAGTTCCTCATCTTCATTTAAAGTCGCAAAGTGAGTCTCTACTAAGCGAGGACCGTATTGTTCCATTAACTCAAACAGAACCGGATCATCGGTGACTGCCATTTTAATAATTTCTGCCATACCGTTGCGGACGTGACCTGTCGCTAAAGTACGGAAGAAACTCCGGTCTACCAAAGTCATTACTGGAGGATGATAGGATCCAATGCTGTTCTTAAATTGGGCACCGTTGGTGCAAGTGCGGGGGGATGGACCAGCATCGATAGCAGCCACAACCGTGGTTCCGACCATAATATATGGAGTGCGTCGGTGCTGCAGGGCGCAAGCCAGTCCGGCTACGTCACTAAGAACACCGCCGCCTACTACTAGTACGGGTTCGTTCCGGGAAACGTCGCAGCCATCTTTACCTAAAAATTTCAGCAAGCGGTGGACGGTTTCGGGAGTTTTGTCAGATTCCCAAGCGCGGCAGGCCAGCAACTTTAGAGGAATTTCATATTCCTCGAAGTAGCGGCGAATTGACGCTCCGTAAAGCTCATCTACGGTCTGATCCACAATTGCCACACAACGACCGCGACGACTGTAAACTTCCGCCAAGGTGGGATTGGAAGGGTTGAAAACTCCGTCCACTAACTTAACTGTTGCCTTTAACGCATAGGTAGCAGATATTTCAAAAGAGCGACCGTCTCCACTAGCAGCGATCTCTCCAGTACCGGTGTACCACTCTGAGGTGTGGTACTTCTCTGGGTGGTGGAATTGAATTATCTGTTCTGAGTCTGAAGGAGAGAGCTTTTGTGATGTTGGATTAGGTTTAGCTTGAACCATACTTCTGCTGCTGCGATATTACTTGTTTGGATGTTCGGATTAGTATCGAAGAATTTACATGGCAAGGCAGATTTCTGGGTATAATTCCCTCCCCCTAGCCCCCCAATTTTGGGGTGCCCTTGACCCGTAATTTAATTACGGGTCAAGGGCACCGGGGGGGGGAACAAAAGTCTCAACTTCCCCCAAAGTTGGGGAAGCAACGGGGGATTTACCAAAACCAGACGATCTAAATTCATTCTTGAATGTCTTTATGCCATAGCGAGTGGGTAAAACCCCCTTTGGCCGCACCGGTAGTCACTCATGGGGCGGGAACCCCCTTTGGCGGCGCTACCTCGCTGCATTGCTTAAGCAACGCTGATTTTACATTTTCTTTAGATTTGCTTTGTAAGGAGTGACTAATTTAACTTGAGCGTTGCCACTTGAGTAGTTTAACAAAATTTTAATAATTTGGATAGTGGTAGGAACAAATTTTTTTTAGAGAACTGTATTGTTAACAACAGACTCAATCGACGCTAGAGGTGAAACCCAACGGGAGCACTGCACTACCACTGTTGGCAATACAGGCATGTTGGCATTCCTCTGGGTCTCAAACCAGGTGGGATGACGAGCCTCTTCTACGGTGAAGGGCGTCATTCCTTGTGGTTGACATTAGGCGGCTATCCTATTAAGATAATTATTTATTACTACTAAACTGCTGCTCAGGCTAACCCCACTCACACCAGTGATACCCGTAATCATCACCCTCCTCAATTCCCGATTGCGACCGCTACAGCTGTTGTGCTAGTAGGGCCGTTTCAAGCTTGGAAAAAATAGGTAGGGATATGGTCGGGTGATCAGATGGGGATAATGTTTGACAAGCGATGCAGCTTGGTCTTACGGGTTTTCTTGATGAGCGACTCCATCAAGAAATAGTCATAGTCGGGGTTTTCGGCAAATTTAATCAACACTAATTTTTGCTACTTAACATTTCGTTACCCACGCCAGTAGATTAAAGCAGACTAATTAGTCTGGTGTCAAAGGTGCTTTTTCGCTTATTTTTAATCAAATTTAGTTTTATTGAGCAATTTAGCTACCTCTATATCCTATTATCTCCACAAATCGTCAACTTATTGCCTGTTCAAGCTGTATTTACTGTGGTAACAGGGGCTGGGGTGGTTCAGGCTTTCCAAATTTTGTTCAGGGTAAACACATGTTAGTTACAAATACCTACTGGATATGAGAGTCATTAGATAAGTATTTTTGCTTATTATTTCTGATTAAGGTTTCGAGAATTTAGATGGGTTTACCCTGGGGAGACTTTCAGATAGCATCCCCTCCAGCTGAAGAAAATGGGCTCTAATCTGATCTAAGAAGGATCTATTAAGCATAAATATACCGTCCTTTGGGAGTAGGAATATCACGCCCCAACTCCTGAGCCGTTTCGATCCACTCTCGGATAATAATTTCTGCATTAGTTACTGCTTCGACGTAAGTTTGACCATCTGCCATACATCCAGGTAATTCTGGTACTTCCACTATAAAAGTTTGGTCTGATTCACTCCAATAAATGATTAATTTGTATTTAACTAACATTGCTATCTCCTTTAGCGGTTTTCAATTGGATGAGGGACAAAGTTCTGGGTTTTAGGGAGCAGGGAACAGGGAGCAGGGAACAGGGAATAGGGAAGTCAGAAGAGGGAAAAGGGCAAAAATATTGTGTACCTCATTAGGATAAAAACCGCTATAAACTTAATTTTTTTTACATTTTAATACCACAGCTTTTTCTCTGCTGGGGTCATATTTTTTCTTAATTCTCTAGCTCTGGTTACTAAATTGGAATTATACGGAAGATGAAATTGTATTTGTTGGTGACCACACATTTCAAAATCATAAAGTTTTTGGTTTGTTGGAGGAGTTTGGATCCCCCCTTGATCTTTAACAAGGGGCGAAAATCCCCACACTTCCCACACTGCCTGCTCCCTGCTCCCTCAAAAAAAAAAATTTACAAAAATTTTCAAAATATGCTATAATTTAAAATTTTTTGTGCTACACTGAAATTGTGGAAAATAAAATCCACGGGAAGAGCCAGCCTTAGAGTTTTCCAAGGCCATAGGCTGGCTCTGGGTCCCCTTTACAGGATTGGGTAAGTCAGCGGGATTGCTCCCGCTTCGTCCCCAACGCACCGTGCGAACAAGTCTCCAAGTACACGGCGCAACCGATTCTTTTTGAACTCATTTATCACTGCCACTTCTTTTCTGAGATT
>NZ_JAAHHE010000470.1:0-4132 GCF_010692525.1 Moorena sp. SIO3B2 | reverse complement strand
CCCCCTTAACAAGAGGGGAACCATCGCTCTTGTTTATCAAATGAGGGAGCTTGAGGGAGCTATAAAACCCCGTCCTCAAAAACGAGCGAGTCGTTCAGACGAGCAATGTTTTAGGGCGGGGATACATGGACTCCCTCAAGCCAATTGAGGGGTTCGATGCCCCGAAAATTGGCAAATACATTACATCTTTACACAGCATCATAGCTCATGTAAGCTAGAATGAATCCATGCTAACAATGACTTACGAATACAAGCTACAACCAACCCCCGAACAGACCGCCATCATCGAACAAACTTTAGATGTGTGCCGTTGTGTTTGGAACTTTGCGCTTAGACAGCGTAAAGATTGGTGTAACTCTCGTAAGTCGGCTATCAATGCTTGTTCGATTCATTCTGAATACATCATTTCTGCTGACGAACCATTTCCCAATTACCACAAACAAGCCAAGCAACTAACGGAGGCTAAGAAACAATATCCTCAGTTAAAGATGGTTCATTCTCAAGTTTTACAGCAAACTCTAAGAACATTAGATAGAGCTTGGGATGACATGAAAGCTAGAGGTTTCGGTTTTCCACGCTTTAAGAATAAGTATCGGATGCGTTCGTTTGTCTTTCCACAACTAGGTTTAGACCCGATTAGAAATGATGCAATCAAGTTTCCTAAGTTGGGATGGGTTCAATGGCGACAGTCAAGACCGATTCCCCATGGGTTTGAAGTACGCCAAGCAAGGATAGTCTCAAAAGCATCTGGTTACTTTGTGATGCTGTCACTACAGCTAAATGTTGATGTTCCTAATCCCATACCTCATGGTCATCCTAGAGGACTGGATTTAGGCTTTGATAAGTTTGTGGCTACCAGTGACGGTGAAGAGATTAAGCGACCATTGTTTCTCAAAACCTTACAAAGCCAGCTTAAATTGCTGCAACGTAGGCTAAAGAATAAGCAAAAAGGTTCAAATAATCGACACAAGTTAAACCAAAAAATAGCTAGGCTACATCAACGCATATCGGATACCAGAAAGGATTGGCACTTTAAACTAGCTCATCATCTTTGTGATGGTGCTGGCATGATATTTGTTGAGGATATCAACTTTGTTAGTTGGCAAAGAGGAATCCTCTCGAAACATAGTGCTGATGCTGGCTTTGGTCAGTTTGTAAATATCCTTGAGTGGGTGTGTTTTCTCAGAAATGTGTATTTTGCCAAAGTTAACAAGGATGGCACAAGTCAAACTTGTCCTAACTGTGGCGCACATACAGGGAAGAAAACTCTAGATGTTCGTTCCCACCACTGTAATGAGTGTGGATACAGAACTACAAGAGATGTAGCAGCTTCTCAGGTTCTTAGAAATCGTGGAATATCTGCGCTAGGGCATAGCGTACTAGAAAATGTCTGTGGACTCAGAGCGACAGGGAGTATCGGTCACGATGCTCTAGTTGGCGGGGAACGAAGCAGAAAACCAGCATCGCGAGGTTCTGGAATCCCCTTCCTCAAAGCAACGGAGCATAGCGAAGTTGCGCGCGGGAGGGGAGGATGTCAACATCTCTAGCTTCCCCCTTATTAAGGGGGACGGGAGGGGGATCCCCACAACTGAAGGTTACCAGGTTGACGGCTTAATTATAGCGCTATCTTTGATCAACCTGGTTTCTTTGAGATATGCGATCGCGTAGCGTGACCATTCGCGTAGCGTGGCCATTCGCGTAGCGTGACCAAAGGTCAATCCCATTAATTTTGCAATCCTAATTCAAACCTTACCGATTAATCCTTTGGTGGTGGGCAGTGTGTACTTTGACCGAAGACCCTGAGGGCGCAAGCCCCTGGATTCTATCCATGGGGTTAGCCCGAACAGGAATTTATTCCCTAACTGCCCGGGAACTTTCTCTTTAATGTTTCGACTATAATAGTAAGTAAATAAACAACCCAAGGAGGTGATGTTATAGTGTTGGTTATGGAGTTTAAAGCTGTCCTAAAAGAGCCTCAAAAGTTAGCAATTAATGAAGCTATCAGAACTGCTCGATTTGTCCGGAATAAAGTGCTTAGGTACTGGATAGATAATCGCGGGGCAGGGAAGAAAGAACTCTATCGCTACAACACTCAATTAAGGGAAGAGTTTAAGTTTGTCAAAGACCTCAACAGTCATGCTTGTCAAGCCTCTGTTGAGAACGTAGAACGTGCCATTAAACGGTTCTTTGATAATTGCAAAAAGAAAATCCCAGGCAAGAAGGGATACCCTAAGTTCAAGAAGCATTCTAGGTCTGTTGAGTATAAGCAATCTGGATGGAAATTATCTCTAGATAAAAAATCCATTAAATTCACAGACAAAAAAGGCATAGGGCTAGTCAAGCTCAAAGGAACCTGGGAATTGTGGCGTTTCGACCAGAAACTGATC
This sequence comes from Moorena sp. SIO3B2, assembly GCF_010692525.1. Classification (NCBI taxonomy): domain Bacteria; kingdom Bacillati; phylum Cyanobacteriota; class Cyanophyceae; order Coleofasciculales; family Coleofasciculaceae; genus Moorena; species Moorena sp. SIO3B2. Next base: position 1,745 of record NZ_JAAHHE010000470.1, on the reverse strand, counting down.
AAGCGGGTTCGCATTGTACAAAGAGCTGATGGCTACTACATTCAATTCTGCGTAAAACTCGACAATTCAGAACAGCTAGAAGCTACTGGTTTTACTGTTGGATTGGATGTTGGACTAAAAGAGTTTTACACCGACTCTGATGGGTACTCAGAACCTAACCCTAGATTCTATCGCAAAGGCGAAAAGCGATTAAAGTTTTATCAGCGTAGAGTCTCCCGGAAAAAGAAAGGCTCAGCTAACCGAAACAAGGCTATTAATAGGCTGGGTAGAACACATCTTAAAATAAGTAGGCAGCGTGAAGAACATGTCAAGAGACTGGCGCGTTGCGTAATCCGGTCTAACGACCTGGTCGCCTACGAAGATTTAAGAGTTAAGAACCTGGTCAAAAACCATTGTCTTGCCAAGTCTATTAATGATGCAGGTTGGTATCAGTTCAGGGAGTGGCTAGAATATTTTGGACAAAAGTTTGGAAGAATAACTGTCGCAGTGAATCCTGCTTATACTAGCCAAAATTGTTCTAGTTGCGGTGAAGTGGTCAAGAAGTCATTGTCAACTCGAACCCATGTCTGTAAGTGTGGGTGTCAGTTAGATCGCGATCATAACGCCGCTAAAAACATCTTAACGAGAGCCTTGAGTACCGTGGGGCACACGGGAACTTTTCAGAACGCTCGGGGAGAATCGACCTCTACTCTTCTTGGTTCCGGCCTGGATGAGCAAGTTGGCTCGCTGAACCGAGAATCCCCCGGTTTCTAACCGTGGGGAGTGTCAATATGGCTTTGTGATCTGATTTGTCTGACACACTGCCCACCCTACATCTTCATGGTAACCTGGTTGATTTGAGATATGCGATCGCGCCCCGCGTGACCATTCGCGTTCGCCCAGCGTGGCCAAAGGCCACCCTTGGCCTTTTGGCCAAGGTCAATCCCATCCAGCTCTCTCCACCCAACCCTTCCGGTGCGTTACGGGGCGGACTATCTCAACACTGCCTACGAGGTTGAACATGATGGCAAGCCCGCCCCTAACACACCCTACATCTAATTCAAACCTGACCGATTCATCCCTTGCTGGTGGACAGTGCTCCCGATTCCCGATTCCCGATTCCCGATTCCCGATTCCCCACACCCCACACCCCACACCCCACACCCTACTCCCATTGGTGGTGCGTTACGGGGCGGGCTCTCTCAACACTGGCGCTCGGTGTTGAACATGATGGCAAGCCCGCCCCTAACGCACCCTACACCTACATCTCTAGCTTCCCCCTTATTAAGGGGGACGGGAGGGGGATCCCCACACCTCAAAATTTTTTTTCCCCTAGATGATATGAAAATCAAAACAAGTGGGTAAGTTAAGTCTAGAAGAAAACAATTGGTAAGCATTCAGCTATCAGCTATCAGCTTTCAGCTTTCAGCTATCAGCTATCAGCTATCAGCTATCAGCTATCAGCTATCAGCTATCAGCTATCAGCTATCAGCTTTCAGCCATTGGCCGTAGGCCAGGGTAAGGGAACAGCTTTTGAATAAAAAAAGCTGACCACTGACCACTGACCGCTGACTGCTTACAACAAATCAGCATCCCGCATCTGTAAAAAGACTTATGAAAACTGATCTAAAAGTTAAACTACTTCAGCACCTGACCCAGAAAAAGCAAGACGAAGGTTTTACTCTAATTGAACTACTAGTTGTAATCATCATTATTGGAATTCTATCCGCCATTGCCTTGCCTTCTTTCTTGAACCAAGCTAATAA